>JAXHVA010000099.1:0-14845 GCA_034189035.1 Thermodesulfobacteriota bacterium | reverse complement strand
AAGCCTGTCTTGAACGATGTAGGCGTTGCTAACTGCTTGTTTTTTAATTCATTATTGTTGTATTGACTAGAACAGGATTTCGGCGAACTATTCATTCAGTAGCGGTGCGAAAATCGCTGTTGGATATTGACTTGTTATTCATTCCGTGTGGGGTTGGGAGAGTTCTAAACATATTATGAGGTGTGCAATGAACACAATGAGGGCATATGAAGAGGTCATTGACTTTATTGCGGCTGGAACTAGCCCAGGCGCTGTTATAGCATTCCAGCCTTCTGAAGCATCAAAAAAACGTGTGGCAGACTTAATTGAAAGAGAAAAAATGAGCGGCCTTACACTTGATGAAAAGTCAGAGTTAGACCACTATATGCAATTAGAGCATTTGATGAGGCTGGCAAAAGCACGTGCACGCCGGTATATTGGTAATGAGTAGCTCTATTAGCCGACATCTTAGGGAAGCGATTGCGACTCGGGCCGACTTCCTGTGTGAGTATTGTCTGATCCACGAAGACGATACATTTTTTGGCTGCGAGGTTGATCATATAATAAGCTTGAAACACGGCGGTATTACAAAGAGAGATAATTTGGCGTTTGTGTGCTTCTTTTGCAACCGCCGGAAGGGAACTGACTTAGGTTCTCTTGTACGCCCTGATGAGTTCATCCTGTTCTTCAATCCCCGCAAGGACCAATGGAGGGATCATTTTCATTTAGAAGGGGCTATTATCAAACCACTTACCGATGTTGGGATTGTAACAGCTCGAATTTTTGGCTTTAATTCCAATGAGCGTGTCTTGGAAAGAGAGGTATTGATCGCTGAAAATAGATATCCAATGCCGCCGGCTCTGAAACGAATGGCGCTGGATGAGTAAGTTTCTATCTGGAAGCGTTCCTTTACCCAATCTCTGTGACAGGCCCAGAGTTCAAAAAAAGGAATCTCCAACCAAGAACCAACAGATTATTGCCCACCCCTAACCCCCATTAACCAACTACGGAGATACGACTTGATCAAAGAAGTGGAATATGCTCAATCCGTCTATTTTGTGAAGCTTGCTGTTCAATACGAGGCCCTAACAAACGGGTATATCGACGGCTTTGTTCCCAGGAAACTCCGATCTGTTCTCAAAGGGATGGTTCAGAGCACAAGCCCATGCCTCAATGCAAGAGATATGAATTGCACCACATGTCCGTTTCATAGTGAGTGCTGTTATTTCAACCTCATGGTGGAAAAGAGAGAACGGGACTTTTTGCCTTATTTTATAGATGTAGACCAAAACGAAGACTTTCATGGGCGGATCACTGCTGGGGAACGACACGCTTTTCACATTGGAATCATAGGTGAGAAGATCGGCCTTGCAGAAAATGTTGAATTCGCTCTGAGACAGAAACCCTATATATTCCTCAATGGAATTCGAGGCGAGAAGACACATTTTCAAGTCTCTTCAATTGAAAAAGAGAACAACGGACAACCGATAAAGCTGAATGATTTGATGGACCGGTGCGCAAGCCGATTTCCAGGTCATCTCTCAAGGATTCACCGGATCACCCTTGATTTTGTCAGTCCCCTCTCAATCACATACGGCGGAAAACTCTTACAGAGCCGGTGGAGATGGACTTTCGAATATTCCATACCAAGCTCCTCCATAGGATCGAGGATCTTGCACTTTATCATTGCGGTGCTACTGAGTACGCAGGTTCAGGCTGTGCCCCTGATTTCGAAAGTGAACATAACATAAAGACTCTGCTGCACAAGGATTTTCGATTTGTGCGTTCAATCGGATATAAGACTTTACCAAATGGAAGAAAAACAGAGGAAAAAATAGGCGGGTTCAAAGGAAGGATATCGTTTAAGGGGAACCTCACATCTGATTGTACTTGGCGAGGAGCTTCATCTGGGCAATGATGCGACCCAGGGCCTTGGCAGATACTGTATCGTCACAATCAATGAACAAGGGGGACCCTACATAATGGGGTTCATATATCACTTCGTGAGAGGATCAAGGCATCTATAGAATACCAATCGATCTGTTTTATAGTGATTTCTTTGTGGGGGTTTAATTCTTTGTATCCTCTTTTAATGAGATCTGTAATAAGTTTATCCATGCTTTTTTCTATTGCATGATTCGATTCAATTCCGAATCCGAGACTGGGCAGATACAGTGTTGTTTCTTTTTCAGTGTCTTCGACTAGCATATGTTTCGTATAAGGTACAGGGATTCCACTTTTTTGTGGAACCATATTGTCACTGTTCATATTCAGATTGAAACACGGAATCTCTATTTTGCTTCCTTGTAATTGATTAGAGAATGTATCGTATAATATGTAATCCTCTGATGATTCCACTCCATATTCATTGTTCAGAAAATCTATGAGATCAGAATCAGCCATGCTCGAATCCCTATTGTAATTGATTTTACTGACAATTAACTGTGAATCACTGATTGGAGTAAAAAAATCAGTCAGATACTTATCAACAAGCAGTTTCGATAGATCTTTATACCTACCGACATAGGTGATCTCTCTTTCCCTGCTCATTTTTACAAATTCATCATGTAAGGCCCTGATAAATCTTTTCGTATCTGCATTTGTTTTGCCTTCATTCACGAATTTACTTATCGATTTATGGTTTGGGTAGATTTGAATGAACCTCTCTTTTGAAGCCCATACACCAGGAATGAGCAGTTTCTTTATCGAAGTATCCAAAAGCTCCAGGTTGTCCAAGATAATACCAATATCAACGATTATTCTGTCTTGAAGTGGCACGATAGATCGATTGAAACACACGGGGAGATCGAGTGGGTAATCCGATATTGTATATCCGAATTCCTTCAGAAATGAGAGGATATCTACAATATTTACCACACGTTTTGCGTCATACCTGGAAAAAATTCTGTTTAGATTCGGACGGTAGGCTGCACGGACTGCAGGAGTCAATACCTTCCCTTCCAATACGAGTATTTCATCTACTGTTTGTATTGGGATGGGCATATTTGTTTCTCTGAGAATAAGACGATCCGAATGAAAGGACTTCAACCTGTCCCATGATATTCTATCCTGTTCCTGATTCAAGCAGCTGCAAAGGCATATGATTCTTGAATCTTCCATTTTTTCTACCAGGGATAGAATCCTGTAAAAGTCAACCCTTCCTGTATAGAATGTCAAAACATCTTCTATCTTTTTGCTGTAGGAACAAAGGAGTTGATGAACGGTTTTAGAAGCGGCCTCTTTTTCTTGCTCGAATTTCCCCTTCCTTGTAACCGCTTTTTTCGGTTTTTGTATTGACCTCTTCTCCAGTTGAATAAGATCATTCAATAATGAATCGAGCCTTTTTTTCGATAGTTTTTCAAGGTTTCTGCGTGCTTTGTATTGCTCTATTTCAGACTTCAGGTCATGAATCATCTGAATTCTATTCGCATAAATAGAATCGGTGTTTTTCAATAATCTGAGATTTTCCTTGTATTTTTGCAGCTTGACTTTCGGGTCTTTTCTGTCTTCAGCCTCTATTCTTTGTAAAACATCTTTTTTATGCACCCCAAGGGTTCCCAAACGGTCGTACTCTTTTTTCGCAGCATAGGATAAACCCTTGTTTAACAATCTTTCGATTGCCTGGAGTATCCGTGTCGATTCCTTCTTTGCGGCTCTTCTAATCTTTTGATCCAGGTATTCTTTGAGGTCTAAAAAGTAAGGTATGGAAGGGGAATCCTCCTTAATTATTGTGATGGTTTTGGTTATTTTTCTTTTTAGATTGCGTAAATCATTGTATGTATTGGTCTTTTTGACTTTCATACCGTATTGGGATACCAGCCTGATATTTTCAATGTCCTCCATTTCAATTTCAAGTTCAGGTGCACGTATCGCAATTCTTTTCAATTCCTCTGCTTTTTCAGCAGCAGGTGCATACCTCTTTTTGTTTAAGTCCGCATCGATATCTTCTGAATAATGCTGAATAGTTATGTCAATCTTAATTTCTAATATGTCGTTAAGAAACTCCAGGTACTCAAAGAGGTGATATGGGGGAAAGAGATATTCTTTTGGGTTCGGCTTTTTTACCTTTGCTAAATCTTCAAGGGATTTGAGAGTATGGATACTAGTTGCATATTTTTTAAGGATGTCAATCGATTCAGAAACGCGGTGGTAACCGCTTGCTTGTATCGCGGAATCTGTTATCTCTTCATATTCTTCTTGATTGAGCAATCCGAAAAAACCATATAGTGTTTGAGTTCCGGTTTGCTGTTGTTCTTCAATCTCAGCCCTGAGCGCCCCCATATTGCTTCTTCCTTTCTTTCGCTCTTCTTATTCGCTTATCGTAACATAGAATTCGGAAAATAAAAAGAAGTATTTTATTTGATCATGCCTTTGATATTCAAAATCTCCATCTGCTATAGCGTAATGCATTCAATATCAATAGGGTATGTTCTTTTGCGATTTGACGATTAGAGGCAGGCATACAATAAAGATAATATCAAGATGTATGCCATGAATTGATTTAAAGAGAGGATTCTTTAAAAAGTCATTATTATTGAATAGTTAAAAGAATAAACTGAAAATTTAGACGGACGTGCAAAGATATGTACAATCTTTTTGAGACAGTTATGAGACAGGGATGTATCTTTTAAGCGTTCAAATGGCACCTTCTTCGTAAGCTGTTCGTAACAGTATAGCTTTTTGAAATGAGTAGTTTGAATGTTTATCAAATTTTGATCTGTGTAAAACGCACATCCTTCCCCTCTCTTTGTAGTCACCTAGACACTCGGATAGGGAAACGCATTTAATCTAATTGGCGTTGAAGTCTTCTGATACTTCTCTATTTCATAGCACTACAGTGATAATATTTTTAGATTGTAGGGGGATGATCGCACTTTCCGAGAGGATGAAAATGTCTCACCGAAAAAAAGATACAAAAATATCTCATGAGACACTCAAGAGAGTTTTTTTGAGTAACAGCCTGGAGGTATTTTTTATCTCAACCTTTGAAGGAAATAGAATCAATCGATTCTTTGAGCATGGAATATTGCTCTTCATTCATATATGTTAATATAAAGCCGAGAGAATAGCCTTTCATGATTGTTGAATAGTATTTCTGTTTAACTGTAAGCTGCCCCATTTCCATTTCTGATGTGAGAATGTCAAATCCTACTCCGTTTAACATTGTGGGGTTAATATCTTCCGGGAACTTTAATTTTAGCTGGCTCATCTCAAAGAGCCTTTTCATATTGAGTAAATAATCGCTGCCGCTTTTAATCCCAGGGAGATGGCTTACCTTTTCAGCAAAACAGCCCAAAGACGCGTTAAAGAGTACCGGGGTTCCTGGTGGTTTTTCGTAAACCATAAAAAGGTTTATACTGTTCTCTTCTGAGGCTTCAATAGTGGCGCTAAGATTCGTATCCTCTCCTGCAACTGCACGTTTCCCCTGTTGATTCACTTCCTCTATCATCTCTTGAGTAAGTGGAAACCAGCCATCTGGAATCTGTATCTTGAAATTGAAATACACATTCGTGTAACTTTTGCCTTCAAATGTGCCCACATCAGGGGTTGTTTTGTCGGATTCCTTACATGCCCATATCTGTCCAATCATTAAAAAGAAGAGTAAGATATACAATAAACGCCACCTGCAAATATCACTACAGTTCTTCATTTGTATCTCTTTTTTTTATAACGGTGTAGCTTATTGAAAAGAGTTGCAAGAAGCAGCAGTCAAATTTTAATCCGTGTAGTTTCTTGAGTGTCTCTGTGAGTTTTATACGGGTAAAATTTGGCTGCTGCTTCTTGCCTGTTGATATATTTTTATTTACATAGAGTTATACTGTTCCTTTTTTTTAAAGAGGGTTCAATCATATCATAAGTCGCGATTATCTCCAAAAGAATTAACACAGATTCTCTGTGTTGTATAAGTTTTGTCTTTCCTACTCTTATCTCCATTACTCAATGATATTAAAATGCAAAATACAACAAAAAAGAAGGTATAAACCATGTATACGGGGTTATTTTTGTATGATATTCTATGAGTGAGTGTCTCTCTAAGAGTATTGAAAATACCTGTTACATAATAGACTTATCCTCAGTAATAATATATAATCAGCAACATATGTTTATGCATAAACCGCTTTTATAAATAAAGAAAAAGGAGGGTTATGATGGAAACCATTCAAGCATTAAAAGAGAGACGGGCAATAAACTTCTTTGATCCTACTAAATCCATAACGGATGATACAATCAATGAACTGATTACCATTGCGAACCTTACTCCATCTTCCTTTAATCTTCAGCCCTGGGAGGTAGTCGTTGTAAAGGATTCGGGGAGAAAAGAGGTATTGAGAAGATGTGCCTTTAATCAACCGAAAGTCGAAGAGGCCTCAGTGGTGCTTATAATAATTGCCAATCCAAATGCCGTGGAAGAGAATCTGGATAGGGTTATTGAAAGCATGGTTTCACTTGGATATATCAAAGAGAAACAAATAGAGACGAATAAAAACATGCCCTATAACCTTTATGACCAGAAGAATACCCTAAAAAGAAAACTATTTGCAGTCAAGAATACAGGATTTTTTGCCATGTCAATAATGATCGCAGCAAAGGGTTTGGGATTAGAATCACATCCAATGGATGGATTTGTGGAAGAAATGCTCAAAAAGGAATTTAATATTCCTGAGGATAGAATAATACCATTGCTTATTGCAATTGGTTATCCTAAACTAGGACGTACTGTATTGCCAAGGGCATATCGGAGGGATTTGAAGGACTTTGTTCATACAGACAATTACTAACAAAATAGGTAATTGTTTTCACTTTCATGTACAAAAAAACGGTTTCAGCAATGGCAATCTCGTGCTAGCTCGTATAAAATTTATTTTTTAATGCTCACTCACTATATTGCTCAAACAGTTGCACGCATTATAAATGGGATTGCCATTGCTGTGTCAATTAAATAACCCATTTTGCTTAAACAGGGGGTAATATTATGAAAGCAGATGTCCCGGATGTTGGTCAGACAGCGCTGGACTTTGATGTTTTAACCGCTGAGGGAAAAACGTTTCAACTTGAGAAGGCATTAAAGCCCGGCATGAATATCATGCTCATTTTTTACAGGGGAAATTGGTGACCATTTTGCATCAGTCAGTTGGCTGAGGTAAAGAAGCATTATGATGAATATCAGAAATACAACACGCAAATTTTTGCTCTATCTGTTGATACTCCTGAGAAATCCAATCCATTAAAGAAGGATATGAAATTGCCCTTTGAGTTATTATGCGATGTGGAAAAAAAGGTTATTAAAAGATACGGTCTGCTTAACCCTTATGAACATGGAGGGATCGCTTATCCAGCGGTCTTTATAATAAGGCCTGATGGAAAAATAGGCTATCGTTCTTTGGATGGCACGGCAAAAAGGGTTGATATTTCTGAGACTATAGAGTTTATAAAAAAACTTAAAGAAGATCCGGAACATGAGACACATTCTCAATCTAAGAAGAAATGGATTTTTCCATCACCTATAAATTCCATCAAGGCAATAAAGAATATATTTTTTACAAGTACTCTTAAAGACTATACCTATCTTCTACTCACACCTTTCGTATTATTGAAGATGGTTGGTACAAAATTGAAAAGATAACCCTATGCAGGTTTATAATGATAATAGGAAGCACAATCTTGAAATTTTGTAAGATATTCGAAGAGTGAATTTGAATGTATCCGTTTATGGTTTGCGATTAACGGTCTATAAATAACAAATATCCAAGATATGTAACATAATAGGGCTAAAAGAGTATCTAAAAAGAAGTTTGGTAAAGATTAAACAGGTCAAAAGGAAAGAATGCCAAGGAGTATTCTTATTGTAAAAAAGGAAGAAATGGCTGACTATGCAGCTGAAAAATGGCTTGAATGCCATTCAATTTCGCTGCATGAGAAGGGTGTTTTCTCAGTGGCTCTATCCGGGGGAGAAACCCCGAAGCTTTTTTATAAAAGGCTTTCAACTGTAAATGATCCTGAAAAATGGAATCGGACTCACCTCTTTCAAGTAGATGAGCGATTCGTCCATCCTGATCATCCTGATAGTAATTATCGTTTGATAAAAGAGACATTGCTCAATAATCCTGCTATACCTGATGCGAATATCCACCCGATTGTTATCAAAAACACAGTAGAGGATACTGCCTGGATCTATGAAAATGAAATCAAAAAGCACTTTCGTATCCCTAAAAATGATCATCCTAAATTTGACTTAATTGTTCTTGGCATCGGAAATGATGGGCATATAGCCTCAATTTTCCCTAATAATAGAGTAATGAAGGTGAAAGACAGGCTGGTGAGTGAGGTCTATCTCAATGATCAGATGCATCATAGGATTACCTTAACATTGCCTATGCTCAATCAAACAAAGAATATAATTTTTTTAGTAACAGGCAAAACTAAAGCCCTTATGATGAAAGTGATTTTTGAACACAGAGATTCTCAGCTTCCATTATCAAAAATAAACTCTGGGGATAAAATGGTATTATTTCTTCTCGATTCAGATGCTGCCAGTGAATTACATGAATACACGATTAAAAAGTATCAGCTCGTTGTTTAAGAGTTTGCCATACCCTTTCGAAAAACGAATATATTGGTATTATTCGAATTTAAGCACTTCGCTTTTAGTTGTTAAGGCAAAGAGGTTAATTCCAGTGTCTTTAATAAATTTTCCTCTATAGAATTCACCTGCTGAGTCTCGTTCTTCCCTATCAACGCCGACAAGCATAGCAATAATACTTGCGTTTGGGAAGTTTGATAGCATATCTATAGCTTCATATTTTGTTCCTCCATCCGTTATGACATCATCGAGGATTAAAATACGATTCACTTTTGATAAATCATACCCAACAAACTGTCCTCCTTCAGCGTACGTTTTGCTCACTTTTCTGTTGTATGCAAATGGTATTGAAACATTGTACTTCTGATAGAGTCCGATAGATGTTGCCAGACAAATATTGATGCCTTTATATGCTGGGCCAAAAATTACATCAACTTTATCAAAGGAGTTTTGAACGATGTAGTCAGCAAAGTAATTGCCGAGCTGAATTAATTCGCTTCCAAAAAAAATTTCACCAAAATTGAAAAAAATATTCGATTTTTTTCCACTTTTAAGGGTGAAATTCCCAAATTTTACTGCATTTGTGCCGGCTATGAATTGTGCAAAAGCGGTATGAATTGACTCCTTCATTTTCCCTCTCAATTCGCTAATAAAGTGAAAAAAAGTTTACTGTCAAATTAAATTGTAGAGTAAGCAACATTTGAACCTATAAATGTTTTTATTATATATTTATATGTTCATTGAGTTGAAAATATTTTGTGAAGGTGTTACATATAGTGTTGGATTAAGAATCCGTTATAACCTGCGAAAAGCGTCTAACTTCCAAAAAGGGGATCGTACGGATGCGGGGATCAGCCCTTTACGGGCTGTTGTCCCAATCTATTTTAGAGGTTTTTGCAGTAACTTCTAAAATTTCATGGCTGATAACTTGTTGATTTTATTGGAGCCGAATCTTTAAAAAATCCGAGTTATTAGAAAATTTGCTTTGGGCAACACCCTGTTGAATTCGGACAATTTTGTCTTTTTCAAGGGCTGACCCAGTTCCCTCTTTATGCCGTTGTTGGGCTTAGATTCTTATTCTTTTCCTTTAGCCGATTTCGCTGGTAAAAAGGCTGGCGTTTCTGATGAGCACACGCTACAATTCGAATTCGATCCGGATATACAGCGTAGATCAGATTGTAACGAAACCGCTAAAAAATCTTCCGCCGCACTCTTATTCCAATTCGCTGCGAAGCATCGGGCTTCGTAGAAATTTGATCGAGTGCATGTTCCACCTCCTCGAGAAAGTCCGAACCAAGGCCAGGCACACGCATTTCGTAGTACTGCGACGCTTCTGTGATTTCGGCGTCAGCATCTGGATGGAATACAATTTGTTTCTCGAGATGACGTCCCTTGCCCGATGAAGTACCTCTTTAGTAGATATTTCAGTCCCTTGCCCTCGCTCCATTTCGTCCAGTCGCGTTAAGAGGAATACGGGGATCAACCTTTGAATTAGGACAATTTTATCTTTTTTCAAGGGCTGACCCAGTTCCCTTCTGTCACTCTGAACTGAAAAGTTATATCCAGTTTCTATCTTTTGTTAATATAGTTTGATATATTATATCAAACTAATGGGCCCAGGCCATTAGCTAAAAAAATCCTGCAATTGAATATGCCCCAAATGTCGCTTTTTCAGAATAGCTTGAAAATATTCCAGTGGTACTAAGCGCAAGGCAACCGATCATAAACAATGTCAAAGGGCGTAGACGATCAATGAACTTTTAAGCAGAATTAGGACCAAATCTGGGATCGATAATTCGACTTAGTAACCTTAGCTCAAACTTTGATTTTCTCTGTAAAAAAGATAATATCAACATCCCGAAGAACCCAAATGGTCAAATAATTTTTGCAGTAAATGCAGTATAGTATATCACAAAATTTGAATTTGGTATAGCCAATCCCTGGTGGACTGCTTCATATAAAAACAAAAGCCAAATAATGAAGGTTATACTGCTTGAATTCACCCCTTTCAATCCGGTTGTTGGGACGTCGTTTTCGGTAAGAGCTTGGCAAGGAGGATCTATGGTTCCATATCCTTAGGCCAGTGGAAGCACCCCTTCTTGTCTTGTGACCAGAAACTGATCTTGAATTGCTTAAGGTCGAAATAAAGTGGTTACAGTACTATTTGGATTTTTGTCATAAATACCACTTAGAACCATCAACAATGGAAAATATATCATTTTTTTTAAAAAATCAGAATGAACACAAAAAGAAGCAATACGCTCATGCGATATTAATTTTTTACGAAATCAGACTGCCCAATTCTGAAAAATAGGTAATAATAGGTTTATTGAGTTGAAAATATTTTATGAAGGTGTTACAAAAAAGGAAGTGAGCAAAATATCCGTTTTCGCTTTAGATTGAATCCACTAAAAGCCTGCTAAAGGCATATAACCTTCCAAAAAGAGAATCGTACAAACTGGATACCATACAAAAATACTTTAAAGTAGACAGTAAGAACATCTCATTTCTCAATTTTATACTCGAAGCCTATGAGGGAATTGCTGTTATGCGGACAGTATGTCCAAAACAGGGTATTGTTGAGTTGATGATCGCACCGGATTTTGAAAACGATGTGGAACACATACTCGATGATCTGAAAAGAGATTTCTCCATACAAGCGATTGTTGCCTCCCCGCCTGATTAAAGAAGATATCGTAGAAAGTCTTTGCACCCTATCCTTCGAACTTCTCAAATTCCTGCTTCAAGTGCACAATCTTTTCAACCGCGATATCAAATATCTGTTTTCCCTTTTCAGCACTTGCCTTTTTAGGATCACCCCATACCCCTGTAGGCCAGTATTGCTTTTTATCTCTTGTTAAAAAGTATTGAGGCATCTGAGGGAAGAAGCCTTCCGGCAAATCCTTTACCAGGTGCGGTTTTACATACATTATAAGAGATGTCTCCAACTCACCGGCATGGCCATCCGCCTCGGTTTCAACGACTTCCTGGCTCTCCTTTGAAATCAGATGGAACAGGGAAACTACAGCAATCTTCGACTCTGAAAGTTCATCGAGCAATACTTCTCCGATTTCGAAAAGGGAGGACATATGTGTTCCACCTGCATGCCCGGATATGATCATGAAATTCCTTATCCGGTGTTCATAGAGAGATATTACAATATCTTTAATGATACTCTTCAGGGTATGACTTGAAATCGTAATCGTACCTGTATGTCCGCTTGTACTGCGGCATATTCCGTAATTTATCGGTGGGGCAATAAACATGGGGACCCTTCTTGCTGCCTCTTTTATCATCTCATATACATGCATAATATCTGTAGCCAATGGCAAGTGGGGGCCATGCTCTTCTGTGGTCCCGATCGGGATAATAACGGTTTGCGTCTTTTTAAGCCCCTCTTCAAATTCTGACATTGTTATTTCCTGAATAATCATAATGTAATTCTCCCTTTGCCTGGGTCAAAAAGTTTATACTAGACACTCACCAGAAATTATTCTATTATCAACGGGTTGTTTTATAAATAGAATTTCTTTTTAGAAATGATAAATAATACCACAGCAAAATAAGATGGTCAACATACACTTAAAGAAATAGAGTGAGGACAGGATGAAGAAAAGAGCTTCAAAAAGGCGTGCCAAGAAACTCGTTTTATGTGATTTTGATGGGACAATCACAATGCAAGACGTAGGGTTTGATTTTTTGAACAGGTTCACAAAGGAAAACTGGCAAGGGATTGACCGTGATTTTGTAGAGGGCAAAATAGGGTCAAAAGAGGCCTATACCAGAATCGCCAGACTGATTGTGGGTACAAAAGAAGAGATGATCGATTTTATTCTATTGAACTCAATTTTAGATCCCCATTTTATAGAATTTTATAGATTCTGCAAAGATCAGGGGATTGACCTTAAGATAGTAAGTGACGGCTTTGGTTTATATATCGGTGCCTTGCTAGCACAACACAATATTGAAGGCATTGATTTCTTTGCGAATAGGATTGTATTTATAGATGAAAAAAAAATCGATATTGAATTTCCCTATTATAACCCGGAGTGTGGAAGCTGTGGTGTCTGCAAAAGGGGAATTTTGAAGAGATTAAGAGGCGATTATGATCATATTATTTTCGTGGGAAATGGCCTGTCTGACAGGTGCATTGCCGAAGAAGCCGATGAAGTATATGCAAAGAGCACCCTTTATATCTACTGCATCGACAATGGAATAGATTTTTGGAATTATAATGATTTTTCAGATATAATAAGGAATATGTCAAAGAAGATAAGGGGCATCATTTTTGATCTCGACGGAACGCTGATCGATTCTGTGGATGCGATCCATAAGAGTTTTAATTGGGCACTGGATAATTGTGGACATGAATCGATCAACCGGGAACAGCTCAAGGTTCTTTCAAAAGAGTCGATAACAGGGATTATGCATCAACGGGTAGGCTCAAATGCACTGAAAGAGTCTATGGAGCGGTTTAAAGAAAAATATATTGATCTCATCATGAATAATCCCCCTCTCTTTTCAGATGTAAAAGGGGTGGTTTTGTTTTTGAAGAAAGCAGGAGTGATTTTGGGTGTAGCAACAAACATGGAAGGGCGTTATGCGAAAGAGATACTGAAGCAATCAGGGATTAAAGAGCACTTCACCACGGTAATTGGCGCAGATAATCCTAGACTGATGAAACCCAACCCAAAGATGATCTTTGATGCATTAAAGAGTATGAACCTACAAAGAGAAGATACGGTATTTGTGGGAGACTCAGTAATTGATATTGAAACAGGGAAGAATGCCCAGATGGATGTATATATTTTACCTACGGGGTTTGAAACAAAAGAGCAGTTGTCCCAAAATGGTCCCAGAAGGCTGCTGAATCGCCTGAACGATTTGAAAAAGATAATAGAGCATAATAGGTTATAAAATGAACGACATGGACAATGCCCAAAACCCGCAGGTCGTCATAGTAAGATGTAAGGGCTATGAACAAGAGAATGTATATCAAAAAGTGAAGGAATCGATTGATATGTTGGGAGGGATGGAGAGGTTTGTCAAAGGTGGCGATAGGGTATTGCTGAAGCCGAATCTGCTTTCCGCCAAACCAAAAGAAAAGGCCGTGACTACGCACCCCTCTTTTATATCTGCTGTTGCCCGTTTGGTTCAGGAGGCCGGGGGGGTTCCATGTATTGGAGACAGCCCTGGAGTCGGAAGTCTAAAGAGAGTCACTGAAAAATCAGGAGTAAGAGAAGTTGCAGATCAAATGGGAATCAGACTCGTAGCATTTGATGAATCCTTTGATTTAAAGAACGACAGAGGTCGTGTATTTAAAAGGTTTAAAATCGCCAAAGCATTTCAAGAAGTGGATGTAATAATCAACCTTCCGAAACTCAAGACACATGGCCAGATGATTCTTACCCTCAGTGTAAAGAACAATTTTGGCTTTATTGTAGGGAAAGAAAAGGCAAAGTGGCATTTAAAGGCAGGCGTAGATGTGAATCATTTTGCTCAGATGCTTCTCGATCTCTGCCTTCTTATACAACCGGGATTAACGATAATGGATGGGATCATAGGGATGGAAGGAGATGGGCCTGGAAGCGGTGACCCTCGAGAAATAGAGTTGATATTTGCCGGTATCGACTGTGTGGCGATTGATGCTGTGGTCAGTCGAGTCCTTGGAGTGAAATCGGATTGTGTCCATACTACACGGATGGCAAGGCAAATGAAGATCGGGCAGCCGGATATCAATGGGATTGAAATCTTAGGAGAAGAACTCAACGAGGTAAAGATAGATGACTTTCGGCTTCCCAGAAACGGTGATCTTGGCTTTCGTATTCCGAAATTTCTGCGTCATCTTATAAAGAACCTTATAACAGCTAAACCTCTTATTGACCACAGAAAGTGCGGCTTATGCCGGGTTTGTGTTGATTCGTGTCCCCCAAAGAGCATGAAAATAGTGAAGGAAAGGATACGGATAGATTATAAAAGTTGTATTCGATGTTTTTGCTGTCAAGAACTCTGTCCACAAGGAGCAATCCAGATAAAATCAGGAATACAAAAAACAGCATGAAAAATTTCTTTTGGGAGAAGAAAAGCAAATTTTTTTGGAGTACCCATATTGATAAAATGAAAAATAAATGTATTAATCAAATATATGTCAAACAAAAAAATTCTGGCAAACAAATTAAGCTGCTATTTTTTCTATAACCACAGGGAGAGAGTTATTATAGTTTTTGAGTCTTTTATAGATTTTTAGTATTGGAGTTTGGATATTGATACCTCCATGAGGTCTTT
>JAXHVA010000098.1:0-15085 GCA_034189035.1 Thermodesulfobacteriota bacterium | reverse complement strand
TTTTTGGGGCCGGATGGGCAAAAATTTATGATTATATACCACGGCCTGTTTTTCTTATTCTCAGCAAACTTATTGGTTGGCATCTGGTAATCTTCGCTCAGAAATAATACGATATCCGATATCAATCGGCTGAATGCCTAACGAGGGTATTGATTTCATAAATTTCTCATATTTGTAGGAGGAGTAATACTCTATACCCTTTGAATATCGAGGTAATATATGGGTATAAAAAAGCCAAACGTTGTCATTATTTCCGCATCGAGTGATGTCGGAGAAGCCATGTGTATTCGATGGATCTCTAAAAAATGGAATATTGTCGGTACATACAGAACGGATTCCAATGCTGTGGATAACCTGATGAAAAAAGGCGTCAGGCTCATGCATTGCGACCTGGAAGATAGAGAGTCCATACATCATGCATGCTCTAAGATAGTAAACGCTATTCAACAATGGGATGTCCTCGTTCTATGTCCAGGAAAACAGGAACCCGTGGGTCCTTTTCTTCAATGTGATTTTATAGAATGGGAAAATTCGGTCAAATCAAATTTTACAAGGCAATTAGAAATTGTTCACCGCCTGTTGCCCTATAGAAATATGAAGAGTAAGTTGGGCCCCATTGTACTTTTTTTTGCAGGTGGAGGCACCAATAATGCAACAGTAAATTATTCAGCCTATACAATTTCTAAGATAGCCTTAATCAAAATGTGTGAATTACTTGATGCGGAGATTCCTGACACACGATTTTCGATTGTCGGTCCTGGTTGGGTTAAAACAAAGATTCATAAAGCTACACTCAATGCAAAGGAGCTTGCCGGTGACAATTATGAAAAGACAAAATGTAAACTTTCTAGTGATGAATGTACGCCGATGAATGAGGTACTTGACTGCTGTGATTGGATTATAGACTCACCCCATGAAATTGTCAGCGGGCGTAATTTCAGTGTTGTCTTCGATTCCTGGGGCACTGAGATACTTTCAAAAGCCCTTTTAGAAGAATATGATATGTATAAATTACGAAGGTATGGCAATGATAAAATTTTAAAAAACGGAAAATCTTATGAAAAAAAGTGACTTGTTCAGTAATTTGTTTAAAGCCCTTCCAAAGATAACCGAACATCATGCTCCGGATTCGGAATTACATATCTTTTTGAAATTAGCTATACGGAAAGAGACGGAAAGAACTTTTTCGCAACCCGATAAATGTGTTGTGGAATTTGAGCCTTTTGGTGATTTGATATTTCCTTATCACCAGTTGGGAGATACCATCAGTACCTTAAACCTCTTTGATTTGGATGAGCTGATAATCTTCAGTTTTTATTGGGCAAATAGAAACCGCTACCGCAAAGTTTTGGATCTGGGAGCGAATCTCGGATTACACTCAATTATTATGAGTAAATGCGGATACAAGGTTACATGTTATGAACCTGATCCGGTTCATTTCAAGCTATTAAATGAGAATTTTTCACATAATAATATTACTGACATCCGGGCTGTTAATATGGCAATATCCGACAGAACGGGCAAGATAGATTTTATCAGAGTAGTCGGGAATACTATGAGCAGTCATGTTAGAGGTTCAAAGAACAATCCCTATGGTGAGCTTGAATATTTTAAAGTCAACCTTACGCCATTCAGGCCTTTATTAAAGGGTATTGATTTTGTAAAGATGGATATAGAAGGACAGGAAAAAGAGGCTTTATCAAGTACTGTTCATGAAGATTGGATCAATACAGACGCAATGATTGAGATCCAAGACCAAGAAAATGCAGACATAGTTTTCCACCATTTTAAAGAGATAGACGTTAACCTCTTTTCACAAAAGAAAAACTGGAAACAGGTAATTGAAATGAATGATATGCCCACAAGCTATCATGAGGGTTCCCTTTTTATAAGTTGTAAACCTGAAATGCCTTGGAGTTCTTGAAATGACGTTACTCAATACGAATTTAAGAAGAAAAATTGTTGATATGGTTGTCAAAGGACGGGACGGACATATCCCTAGTGCATTTTCCATCGTGGATATTGTATCTCTTTTGTATAAAAAAATACTGAAATTTGATGCTGGCAACCCGGAATGGAATGATCGTGATTATTTTATCTTGAGCAAGGGTCATGGATGCCTTGCCTTATATGTTGTCTTGGAACAGCATGGTTTTTTATCAAAAAAAGACATCAACGATTTTTGTACACCAGAAGGAATTTTAGGAGAGCATCCTGATTGCACAAGAGTACCTGGAGTGGAGGCCTCGACCGGTTCACTGGGACATGGCCTTCCGTTTTCCGTTGGTATTGCACTGGGTCTTAGGGTTCGTAATCAGAATAATAGAGTAATTATTTTAGTCGGCGATGGGGAGTGTCACGAAGGTACAGTATGGGAATCGGCAAATGTTGCAAACAATTTGCAACTGGGGAATATGTGCGTAATTGTTGACTGGAATGAATCTGCAACCCAGCTTATGCCACGAGATGATCTGCCTGAAAAGTGGAAGGCATTTGGCTGGAATGTTGAAATCATAGATGGACATTCTGAAGAAAGCATTGAAAAAGCAGTGAGTAATGTCACTTTCTCTCTTACTGGACAGCCTTCGGTGATTCTTGCGAAGACAGTGAAAGGGAAAGGTGTACCCATGCTGGAAGGACACGGACCGTGGCATCACCGAATTCCTGACAAGGAGGAATACACAAAAATAATGGAGGCGTTGTTATGAAACAGAAATCAATCCGTCAGGAATTTGCCGATACAGTGCTGGAAGTGGGAAAAGAAGATGAAAATCTGATTGTCCTAATAGGTGATATCAGCCATTTTATTTTACAGCCCTTTGCAAAAGCTTGCCCTGGTCGCTTTTATAATATAGGGATCTGTGAGCCGACAATTGTCAGTATTGCGGCAGGCCTTTCGAAGATGGGTTTCTACCCTGTTGTCCATACAATATCACCTTTTCTTGTTGAACGGAGTTTTGAACAGATTAAGCTTGATTTCTGCTACCAAAGACTGGGAGGGAATATTATTACAGTGGGGTCTGCTTTTGATTATTCCAACCTGGGATGCACACATCATTGCTATGGCGATTTTGCGCTATTCAAAACCCTGCAAAATGTACGGTTATTCTACCCAAGCAGTGCTGTTGAATTCAAGACTCTGTTCAGACAGGCATATAATAGTGATTTTTTAAACTATTATCGTATTCCCGAAGCATTAAACGATTTCAACTATTCACCGAAGAGTATTAAGATAGGGAAAGGGTATACAATAGCGGAAGGTTCCGATACTACGCTTTTAGTGGTCGGCCCGCATATAAAAAATGCACTGAAAGCCCGTGAAATTATGGCAGGCAAGAGAAGTATTGAAGTTATTTATCTCAATACTATTAGACCCCTTGATAAGGAGTTAATTCGATCAAGTATAGAAAAAACAAAGCATGTCGTTGTTGTTGAGGAACATATGTTAAGCGGTGGTTTATGCGATGATGTACGGCGCATCACGTCAGATATGGAGCATGTCAGATATGCATCGGTTTGTATTCCCGATAAATTTATAAATGCGTATGGCACATACAATGATCATTGCAAAAAACTGGGTTTTACACCCCAGGGTATTGTAGAAAAGATTAATGAGACCGCCGTCGACCCCAGCTGATAACTTTCTATTTTAAAGCGCTATAATGATACTATGAAAGAAGATTTCCATAACAGACATGAAGAAATGGCACTGAAAGCATATGAAACCCCTGGTATGTTTCCCCATAGATATGTGTTTATTCTAACAAACCGATGTAACCTTAATTGTTCTTTCTGCTTTCAGAAAAAACGGTCTGATAAAAAATCTATGGACGCAGATGACTGGTATACTCTCTTAAATCAATTACCACAGTATGCCAGAGTAACGATGACAGGTGGAGAACCCCTGCTTTACGACTCTTTTATCGATGTGTTTACACGTGTTGCAGAAAAGTTCACTTGCAATATCATAACAAACGGGATCTTACTAAATAAAAATCTAATTGATTATATACTCTCTTTTAAAAATTTTAGAGTTTTATCCATTTCAATTGACAATATCGGTAATACAATACGCAATGTAAAAAAAAGAGATTGGGATAATCTAGAAGAAATGATGCGTTATTTTGTTGTTAAGCGTGATCAACTTCACCCTGAATGCATACTTGATGTGAAAACACTTATTCTGGATGAAAATGCAAAAGAGCTCTTTGCAATTCATCAGTATTGTATGGAACAGCTCAACTGTAACAGCCATTCATTACAATTCACCAAAGGTTCTCCTATTCAACATGCGGATCATATGTTTACAATCGATGATATTGTAAAAAAGTCAAAAGCCCCTGTTATAAAACAGTTTAAAACAGTAAAGTCTGAACTCGAAAAGATTCGAGACTATAATGTTCGCTCTGGCAAAAGGGCCTTTCTTCATCCGAAGATTGCATCACTTAATTCTGAAGAACGATTACCTGATATAGAATATATTAATAATTCAGAACATGTTGCTTCATGTTTTCAACCCTGTATTTTCCCCTGGTCCAGTGTGCATATCAATTCAGACGGACATCTTTTCCCCTGTCTGGCGGTTTCCATGGGAAATGTGAAGAATACATCATTAAAAGATATTATTAGTGGTGAAATTGCCACCCAATTCAAAAATATTATCCGGTCTTCCGGAACTATCGAAGGATGTAACCGGTGTGGTTGGCTGCGGCCAAGGTGATATATTGAGATGATTGGCACAATCCATATCTTAGGTTCCAGAGGGTTTATAGGAGGTTATCTCACCAAAGGCTTTAGTGCAATGAAATGCGCTGAAGTCATCGGATATTCTTCCGATGATTGTAATTTACTTTCAGAGGCTTCCGTTAAGGAAACTTTTCAATCAGTAAGCCCAGAGGATACGATTATCGTTACAGCTGCGATAACGAGGCTGAAGGACAATACATATTCGGCCATGGTGAAAAACATCCAGATGATAGAAAACATATGCACCTCTCTTTATACCAGACCGGTATCTCAGGTGATTTATTTTAGTACACCGGATGTATATGGGCTGTTGCCTGACAATATTTTGATCTGTGAAACTCTCCTTCCGAATCCCAATGATTACTACGCAATATCAAAGCTAACAGGTGAATACCTTTTAAAGAGAATGCTTACTCCAATGAAAATACCCCTGACAATTTTCCGCCTTTCAGGAACCTATGGCCCAGGAGATGATGGAAAAAGCACAATCAGTGCACTTGTGAGATCTGCTCTATACAATAAAAAAATTATTATTAGCGGTTCAGGTAACAACAAACGAGACTTCATTTATATTGACGATGTTTTTATACTCACACATGAAGCGATAAACAGTAAGACCAATGAGACTGTCAATCTTGCTTCAGGCAAGAGTCATACCATCCTTGAGATATCTCATATGATAAAGAACAGTTTGGGGGGAAGGTGTTTCATTGAATTTAAGGAGACTGAAATATCAGAGGGGAAGAGAATTAAGCATATGGAATACGATACCAGACGTCTATACAGATTGTTTCCCCATATGGAATTCATCGATATATCGCGAGGAATTGAAAGATACATCAATCAGTTGAATCTATAAAAACAGCAGTAGTTAAAAGGCATACCAAGGAATGGATATGGGGAAACTGCATCAAGACTCACTAAAAGCCATAAGGGAATTACGAAAATCACCCGGTTTTCAAAAAGGGACGGTATTCGTATCTGGCAATTTTAATATAATCCACCCCGGACATTTAAGATTGCTGCGTTTTGCTTCTGAGTGCGGTATACAATTAGTTGTGGGTGTTTTGTCAGATGATATTGGTAATGCTCTTCTGTCAGAACAGCTCAGACTTGAAGGTGTTAACTCAATCAATTGGGTTGACTATTCTTTTATCCTGAGAGATCCCCCTGAAAATTTTATCGAAGTCTTAAAACCCGATTTTGTTGTAAAAGGAAAAGAGCATGAAAATAAAGACAATCCTGAATTACCCGTATTAGAATCATATGGAGGGAAATTATTGTTCAGTTCGGGCGATGTAACCTTTTCATCGATAGACCTTCTTCGCGATGAAGTAAAGCGTATGAAAGATTCGACCATAACATTGCCGAAAAATTATGCCAAACGACATAATTTCTCAATGGAGACGCTCTATTCCAAAATAGAGAAAATAAAAGACCTGAATGTACTTGTTGTCGGTGACACAATTGTTGATGAGTATATAACATGTGATCCCCTTGGCATGTCACAGGAAGATCCGACTATTGTTGTAACCCCTGTTTTTACAAAGACCTTTCTTGGCGGTGCCGGAATAGTAGCCGCACACATAAGTGGGCTTGGAGCAACCGTCCATTTTTTATCTGTTACAGGAAAGGATGACACAGCAGAATTTGCAAAACAGCAATTGAGTTACAACAATGTCATATCGTATTTATATAAAGACAACAGCCGACCAACTATTAAAAAACAAAGGTTTCGTGCTCATGAAAAAACACTTTTAAGAGTGAACCATCTGCGGCATCATCTTATACATAAAGATATACAGGATAAAATATTAAAAGACTTGCTCAAATTGATTGATAACACTCACCTGGTAGTATTCTCTGATTTTAATTACGGGTGTCTTCCACAGACACTGGTGGATCATGTAATTGAAATCTGCTTAAAACATAATGTCATGATGGTTGCCGACAGTCAGTCATCCTCTCAGGTTGGAGATATTTCACGTTTTAAAAACATGTCTTTGGTAACACCAACCGAAAAAGAAGCCCGACTCTCAGTCAAGGACTTTAATTCAGGACTTGTAATAGTTGCTGAGGCATTACGTAGGCAATCTCTGGCCAAAAATATCCTTGTTACCCTTGGCGAAGAGGGCCTGCTAATTCATGCTGAAATTTCTGAAAAAAATGATTGGCTGACCGATCGAATCCCAGCCTTGAACAGTTTCGTTAAAGATACTGCCGGTGCAGGAGATTCACTTCTTGCTTGTTCAGCAGCAGCAATGGCAGTGGGATGCGATATATGGGAAAGCGCCTATTTTGGTTCAATCGCAGCAGCCTGTCAGGTAGAAAGAACAGGAAATTTCCCCATTACAATAAAGGTCCTGGAAAACAAATATTTTAAAAACCTTTGAACGTATCCAGTATAAATAAAGGATAATGGTTATTGACTTCCTTCAGCAAAAAATCGGTCACAGCAAAGGCAATCACATTATAACCCGTGCAAAACTCTCTAGTGAGTGAGCATAAAGAAAGAACAGTATTGATCATTTGCATTAGACAGTCACAAATGTATCGTGTTATGACTCTCAACCAAGAAACAATCTCCTCTTCTTTCTTAACGCTCACTACACCTCAGATAAGTTGCACACGTTATAATGTGACCGCCTTTGCTGTGTCAAGTCAATAGCCATTTAAAGGATTTTTATGAAGTCAATAAAGACGTTTATTTCCGATATTAAGGTTCGGTCTGCACAAAGAAGTGTAAGGGGAATGCTGAAATTGTTAGAATTAAAAGTACTTGGCTCCAAAGCGTCAACCCGTTCCTATTTTCCTCCGAGTCATGTTCTCCTCGAACTCATAACAAAATGTAATTTAAGATGTCAATGGTGCAGATTAAGTGAAAAAGAATACAGGGAAGAGAACTCTTTACAGATAGATATTACCAATGTGCTTCAGCTGCTCCCTGAACTTCACGGTATCAAGGTTCTTATGCTGTATGGTCTGGGTGAACCTCTTTTGTATCCTGATCTTGAAAGGGTTATTCGTGAGGCAAAAAGATATATTCCTTGTGTTTGCTTTACAACAAATGGCACTTTACTGACAGAAAAACGTTCAAAATCACTCGCTGAAGCCGGGCTTTCAAGAATTCATGTATCAATTGACAGCCTTGACAGGGATCTGGTAAAGAGAGTAACCGGTGGTGCTGATATTGATATGATCATCAAAAACATTGAAACTTTTAGTAAAACGACTGACCTGCCAGTTCACCTGTGGGCTGTGGTTTGTAATGAGAATATTGATTGTCTCCATGAAATTATCTCCTTAAAAAAGAGGATTCCCTCTTTTAATTTTATGCATTTCCAATTGGCCAATGGCGCAACATTGCTCAATAAACATGGATATACATCGGATATCCCATCCCATCAAATGAAAGAATTCAAACATATGACACGGCGACTTTGTGATGAAAACAATATCGCAACAGATATTGGTTTGCTGCCTGACGACCCTATACCTGATCCCAGGTTCGGCATATGTTCAGCTCCATGGACAGGGACAGTTATGATTAATGTAAATGGGTTTTTGACGCCTTGCTGTGTACTGCGATCTTATAAAATGGCCAATGTATTTGAAATAGGACTAAAAGAGGCATGGAATCATAAAAACATGAGGGACTTTAGGAAGAATATCCTCAACGGCAAATATAATCAGGACTGTTATAACTGGTGCAGATATAAATCCGTTTAATATCTCCGATAAAAACCCGTTTTTCCCCAGTTTACCTCGATTGAAAATTATTATGATAAAAAACATTAAATATTATTTAGATCGAAGAAAAGTCGTCAACAGAATGTTAAAGAACTGGTTTCTCTATTCTTTAAAAGAATTCTTTCGGAAAAATGGAGAGAACAAGGAAGACGTGATCATTTTTGTCAGAATGAATGCACGTACCCGTTTTTATAATTTTGGTTCTGTACTACAAAGAAAACAGAATATACGAACCATACTTGTTACTCAAGTATTTGAATACGATTTTCAAAGACAAGCCTTTGACGAAATAAAGATATTTCTTTCTTACAGTCACCTCAAAAGAATCGTCTCAAGATATGGAGAAAAATACAACATAATTGTGCTGATCGCTTCTCTTCAACCCGCTGCCCAAGCATTGGTATTATTGAATATGGACAGATATTGGCCCGTATTTATCGACCATTATGATTCACTGTGGTGCTTATCCTATTTTAGTAAAAAAGCAACAGAAAAATCAGATACGTTTACAAATATTTCACAGGAAGAGATTAATGCAGAAAGATTTTGCTTTGAGAATGCGGATGGAATCATTGCTAGATCAGGAACTCTGCTGAGATTAATAGAGGAAAATCATATAAAAACGCCTATCTATTTAATAGAAGATAAATGTAATAAGAAATTTTTTCAGCCGGTTATCCCTCATAATGGACCGAAGAGATCTGAATGGTCTGTTGTGTATGCAGGGATTTTTTATCCAATGAATTTTGATAAGAATTTGGCAGGTGACACTCAATTCGTACCCTTGGGACGTTTTTTTGCTGAAGAAAGAATCCATTTCAATCTTTACCCAAGCCCTCATCATAATTATCAATACCCTGAATATTATGAAGAAGCATCGAGAAACCCATATTTTCACATTCATTCTGCAGTGGATTTCGATAAAGTGCACCAGGAAATAAACCAATATGATTTTGGCTGGAACTCCATTGATTTTTCTAGGAGTATCTTGTTTTCAGAGACCAGCAGAAAATACGAGCTTTCCCTAAAATTCTATACTTATCTTGAGGCCGGCTTACCAGTAATTATAAATGGCCTTTTGGAAAGGAGTAAAAGAATCATATCTGAAACAGGATGCGGATTCATATTTGAAAATGAGACACCTCAGGGATTAAGAAAGGCCATAGAATCCCAGGACATGATTCAAATGAAGAAAAATGTAATAAGAGCGAGAGAATCATTAGAAATTGACACAATAAGTGATGAGCTCTTCGAATTTTTACAAAACCCCAGATAGATTTTTTACATGATCTTAAAAAAACTACATAAATTAATCCTTAAAAACAAAAGACTTCTTCAAGGATGTTTCGGATTTGCTCTGCTCGCGATTGTTATAATGAAATCTCACCCAAGAGAGCTTTACGAACAGATGTTAGGTGCTCCTTTGCTTTATATGATTCCATTAATTATTTTCTATCATTTCATTTCTATTACATCGTGGAGCCTTGGTATCTATTCTCTTATAAAGAGGATGAAGCCTGGTGGAATCAAACAACTCATTTCTTCATCCTTTAAACTCCAGATATTTTCTATTGTAGCCCCTGGGAGAATAGGTGATTTCGCTCTGCTCTACTTTTTAAAGGATACTTATACTTATGGCCAAACAAGCGCAGTCTTACTTATAGATAAACTGATTACTCTTTCAGTGAATATCACTCTTGCTTCGATTGGAATTGGTATTTTTTTTTCTTGGGGACATTCACTAACCCTTATCTCTATCATGATAGCAGGTTTTGCTATTTTGCTGTGGATAATCTTTAAATGTCCACAAAATTACTTTAACATCGGAATCATAAGCCGTATTATAAAAAAACTTGAAGGATTTCGGGTAGAGATTAATGCTACTGTTATTGATTATAAAGGGATTGGGATAAACTTGGCGTTGACTGTTTTTAGATATATATTAGCAGGGATTTCGGTGTTACTCTTACTTATGATATTCGGAGTTAACGTCTCTTTAGTAAAGATAATCTTGATTCAGGCTATAATTCAGTTAGCAACATTTGTGCCTTTGACTATAATGGGAATAGGGGTTTTGGAAGCCCTCTGCGTCTATTTCTTTGGAATGGTCGGTGTTGCTTCTGAAACTATTCTTGCCATCGGGCTGTGGGGTCGAGCAATCTATTTAGGATTGATTTTTAGTATATATCTATTTTGGATCTGGAAGAAGCAACAGAATAAACCTAAATCCCAAGTCAAGGCTATAACTCTTTGAAACGGGTGATTGCATACCTCTATCTTTATTGTCTCCTTCGAGGAATGGGAGAAAAACCCTCGCCTTTAGGCGAAGACTTCAGTTCAATCTTTTGCGCCGTAAGGGTTCGAGGATTCCAGGATTCGAGAGTAGGGGCACGTTGCAACGTGCCATTACTTAACCCCTTGAATCCTTGAACCATCAAGCTATCGGCTTTAGCCTATAGGAGTTGATTTTTCAGGACAAACGAATTACTGGTTGAAAAATTGGGTCAATGTCAAAGTTATCTTTTATCATTCAAGAAATATCAAACCAGGCGCTTATCCCGCTTTGCTTTAGAATAGGCGGAAAAGCGACTCTCAAGCCTACAGTAGCGGGTGTTTTTTTAACAAAGAGATGCAATTCAAGGTGTACCATATGTGAATACTGGAAGAACAATGAATATTCTGACGAGCTGACCTTTGAGGAATGGAAAGATGTCTTTGATGAGCTTAAGAAGACAGGTGTAAAGATGATAAATTTTACAGCCGATGGAGAGATTCTTACGAGAAAAGATTCTTTTGAGATAATGGATTATTCAAAAAAACTGGGCTTTCTCATTTCAATGAATACCAATGGTCTTATCCTGAATCGACACATCGATCGGATCATTGAGTTGGATCCTTTGCAGGTACAGATTTCGTTAGATGCTTTTAGTGATGAGAATTACAAGAAGATTCGAGGTCTTTCCAATGGCTTTACCACAGTAAAGAGAAATATTATGGAACTGAAGGAATCAGGATACAACAAAATATCCATTGGAAGTGTGCTTACAAAAGATAACCTCGATGATATAGTGAAGCTTCAAGAGTTTTGTCTTAAAAATGGTTTTACATATCGTATTACAGCATTTCAATTTGAAGGATTTGGGGTTGATAATACAGGGTTAAAAGATGCCTATCGAGAGAGTCTTTTTCTTTTAAGACTGAGAGATGTAATTGACAAACTATTGAAACATCCAATCAACAATACTCGTTTCTATCTCGAGTCAATGATAAACTACTATAAACAAGACAAATACCATCCCCTCAATTGTATTGTGGGGACTTATAAGATTTTTATCCTTTCAAATGGGGATGTATCCCTTTGCAATATCATGCATAGTAGTGCTGTAGCTGGCAATGTGAAAGAAAACTCACTGTCTGAGATATGGTTTGGTAAAAAGGCTAATGAAATAAGAAAAAAAATTAGAGAAAAAGAGTGCCCATCTTGCTGGCTTTCGTGTTTTGCTGAGGATAATATCAGGTTTTCTCCGTTGTATCTTTTCAAGAACATAGGATATTTTGGGCAGAAAGCCTTGAGGTTGTTTAAACATAAGGCACCTGCTTGTCATTGATAACTATCTAAATAATTGAGGTTAAATTGGCAGATTATATGAATATAGCAGTTATAGGTTCAGGGTATTGGGGGAACAACTTGGTCAGGGTTTTTTGGGAATTGAATGCCTTACATACAGTGTGTGATGTGGACCAGCAAAAATTGGGTATTCTCCAAAAAAAATATTCAGGTATTCAGACAACGACATCCCTTAATGACGTTTTAGAAGATGAGACCATCGAGGCATTTGTAATCGCAACCCCTGCAGCTACCCATTATCAGATGGTAAAACAGGGTCTAAAGGCAGGCAAACATATCTTTGTTGAAAAACCGCTTGCTCTTACAGTTACTGAGGGAAGCGAGCTTGTGAAGGTTTCCAAAGAAAATCAAAGGATATTGATGGTAGGGCATATACTCCAATATCATAATGCATTAATAAAACTCAAGGAATTAATAGACAATGGAGAGTTGGGAAAGGTCCAGTACCTCTATTCAAACAGATTGAATATCGGTAAAATCAGAGCTGAGGAAAACATTCTCTGGAGTTTTGCTCCCCATGATATTTCAGCTGTCCTCATGCTTTTAGAGGAATTTCCAGAATCAGTATGCGCGACAGGAGGTAGCTATCTTCAAAAAGGGATTGTTGATGTAACATTAACCACAATGGATTTCCCAAGCGGTGTTAAAGCCCATATCTTTGTTTCTTGGCTGCATCCTTTTAAAGAACAGAAACTGGTTCTTGTTGGGGATACAAAGATGGCTGTCTTTAATGATGTGAGTGAAGAAAAACTCCTTTTGTATCCACATAAGATCGAATGGATGCAAAGAACACCGGTTGCCCGTAAAGCTGATGCTGAAATCGTAAATATCTCTATGGAAGAGCCTTTAAAGGTCGAATGTAAGCATTTTCTAGAATGCATTATAAAAGGAAGGGTTCCAAAGACAGACGGCTTGGAGGGGTTGCGAGTTCTTGAAATTCTACAGAAATCACAGGATTCATTAAACAACGGTGGCTATAAGATTGAACTTACAGGAGGCCAAAGACCAGATAAGAAAGGCAATCAGAGAAGAACAGATGGAATGGATTATATGGTTCATGAATCTTCATACATAGACGATGAAGTAGAGATTGGAGAGAGAACCAAAATATGGCATTTCTGTAATGTCTTGAAGGGCTCAAGGATAGGAAAGAATTGCAGTATCGGTCAGAATGTATTTATTGGGGCAAATGTTAGAATAGGAAATGGATGTAAGATCCAGAATAATGTTTCAGTCTTTGAAGGCGTCACATTAGAGGATGAGGTCTTCTGTGGTCCTTCCATGGTTTTTACCAATGTATTTAACCCAAGGTCTGCTATTCCCAGGATGGAGGAGATCCGTCCCACTCTGGTAAAAAAAGGAGCGACTATAGGGGCGAATGCGACTATTGTATGTGGTCATACAATAGGGGAGTATGCCTTTATAGGTGCTGGTACTGTAGTGACAAAGGACCTTCCGGATTATGCACTGGTTGTAGGTAATCCTGCAAGTATTATAGGATGGATATGCCAGTGTGGGGAAAAACTCAATTGGGATGGTCAGGGAGTTGGCACCTGCAGGCGTTGTGAAAAGATCTATGAGAAGATCGACGAGTCTTGTATTAGGAAAAGATAGGGATTGAAGAAATCCGAATTCTCAAGGATCTAATTTTGAGATAACAGTTTCTTGTAATACCTCTCCTCCCTGATGTTTGCAAGGTCACTGTCCGTTGATAGAAGCTTCCAATCGTTGAAGCCTTTCACAATAGCCTTTTTCAGCCAGAAGATGGCTTTATCTCTTTTGTTTTGTAACGCATAGATACATACGATATTGTAATAGGCATCTACAATATCAGGCCTGAGTCCTATCTTCCTTTTTAGGACGGAGATTGCTTTATCGTATTCCTTCATTCTTGTATACACTATCCCTAAATTGTTTAGGGCGTCTATAA
The DNA here is from genome assembly GCA_034189035.1 of Thermodesulfobacteriota bacterium. Taxonomy (GTDB): domain Bacteria; phylum Desulfobacterota; class UBA8473; order UBA8473; family UBA8473; genus JAUXFK01. The sequence continues at coordinate 1,031 of JAXHVA010000098.1, read as the reverse complement.
AACCAGACTTGATAGATAGAGCGTTTTTATATTCAACAGCTGCGAGATCCAACTGCCCGGTTTCCATATATACAATTCCGAGTCTGTAGTACAATGCTGCATTGTTCGGATCGAGGTGTAGTGCTTTTTTATAGTTGATTATAGCATCATTAAGCATCCCCTTTTTTTGGTAAGCCAACCCGAGCATTTGAAATGCAGGTGCATAATTCGGTAGACTCTCTAATGTTTTATGGGATGCGATAATCGCTTGGTCTATCATCCCTTTTCTAAAATAAGCGATACCAATATTATAATACGCCAAAGCAAAATCAGGAGCAGTTTGAAGAACCTTTTCATATTTGTGGATCGCCATATCGATCATTCCCTTTTGAAGATAGGTATTCCCCAGATTATAATGTGCAATTGTATGACCGGAGTTGATTGCTAGGGCCTTTTGATAGTGCATAATGGCTTGATCTAGGAGGCCTTTACTGTAATACGCAATCCCCAAGTTATTGAATGCATTAGCAAAAGTTGGATCAATCTCCAGCGCTTTTTCGTATTTTCTGATCGCCTCATCGATCATCCCTTTTTCGCGATAAATTTCTCCAAGATTATTGTATACAATTGGATTGTTTGGGTCGATCTTTAGTGCTTTTTTATATTCTAGGGCGGCTTCATCTAAGATTCCCTTCCCCTTGTAAATAACTCCGAGATTAATATATGGATGGATAAATTTCGGGTCAATACTCAGGGCCTCTTGATATTGAGTAACTGCTTTATCATACAGCCCTTTTTTGTCATAGACCAACCCAAGATTGTTATATGCCTTTACATAAAGAGGATCAATTTGTAAGGCCTTTTGAAATTGAGAAATGGCTTGATTTAACAGTCCTTTTTCCATGTAAAGAAGTCCCAGATTATTATGGGGTCTTGCCTTATTCGGTGATTTTTTCACACAGTCCTTCCAGAGGGTCAAGTCATTTTGCCAGATTTTATTTCTCTGGTATGTCCCTATAGCCAGAATAAGGGCAATGAAGACAAAAGAGAAG
>JAXHVA010000097.1:0-15844 GCA_034189035.1 Thermodesulfobacteriota bacterium | reverse complement strand
CCACGGGTATACCTCTTGTATCTTGGCATTAGAGCTTTATATAGATTCCCTTAAGGGATGCAAGTAAAAGTACCCTTTAGGAGGGCTAAGCAAGCTGTCGGCTATGCCGGTGGTAATGACTTCGGGAAACAGACTCATGCCTAACTCACTTGGGAAATTTCATGAACGGCATTGTGGAGTTGGGGAAATACGTATTCAGGGTACTCGGTGTTAAAAAATTCCAAATATTAAGTACTATAAATTTAAACATGCATTAGTTACAGGATATTTCTATCAAAGGCGGGTTTTGATAAGAAAATTATCTTGAAAATTAAAATGCGTGACTTCCTATTCATATGCTTGACATATTTTTATTCACAAAGTATGTTTTTATAAATAAGCAAGCCATTCTCTTTTTCGAACACTGAAAACCATCCTATTGAAAAAAGTCCTTAATTCATTCTAAGAGAGAAAACCGGTTTATAGATAGAAAGAAGAAGTTCAATTGGACTTCAAACTCACTGTAGAGCAAGAGAGGTTTAAAGAAGAGTTGGAAGTATTCTTTGCCCAGCAGATGAAAGAGCCCCTGTAGAGTATGAATTTGGCGGCAGGGATGCGATGATAACAGAGGACGGATAGAGGTTTCACCGTAACTTAGCGAAAAAACTGGGGAAAAAAGGATGGATCGCTCGAGCCTGGCCCAGTCAATACGGAAGACAGGACGCACCAATCGTAGAGCAGGTGATCTTTAATGAGGTGAGGGCATACTACGGGGCACCTGGGGTTGATATCGCAGGTGTAAACATGTTGGCCCCAACGCTTCTTGTGGCAGCAGATGAGGAGCAAAAGAGGCGTTTTCTCCCTCCCATTGCAAAAGGAGAGGCCATGTGGTATCAGGGCTGGAGTGAACAGAATGCAGACAGCGACCTTGCCGCACCTTACACCAGTGCCATCAGACAGGGTTATTATTACATAATTAATGGTCAAAAGATCTGGACCAGTGGGGCACATTGGTCGGACTGGATATTTTTACTGGCCAGGACCGACCCGAATCAAAAGCGGAGCCGGGGCATCTCTTACCTGCTTTTGGATATGAAGACTCCTGATATTACGGTTCGCCCCATTGACTATATAAGAATAATTCCCACTCATACAATGAGGTCTTCCTCGATGGTGTGAAGGTGCCTGTAGAGAACAGGGTTGGAGAAGAGAATCAGGGCTGGGCAGTAACCAGGCAGACTATGAACTTTGAAAGGTCAGGGGTTGCAAGATTTGCAGAGATAAGAAGAGGCCTGGAGCAACTGGTAAAGTATGCCAGAAAGACAAAACGAGATGGCATGGCCCTGGCGGATGATCCGATCATTCGACAAAAGATAGCTCAATTGGCAGTTGAAAATGAGGCAGGCCGAGCCCTGGCTTATCGAATCGCATGGGAACAGACAAGAGGCGGTCTTGTCATGGCTGCTTCTATGGCATCTGCAGCAAAGGTGTATGGAAGCGAGCTGTTTCAGCGTTTTGCATATGTGGGTTGCGAGATCATGAGGATGCACTCTCAAATAGAAGATTATAAATGGTCCCCATTGCGGAGAAAATTCATCCACGAGTATCAGAAGTCCATTGGCAGTAATATTGCTGCAGGATCTTCTGAAATCCAGAGAAACCTTATCGCATGAGGGGCTCTTGGGCTGCCAAGAGCCATATAAGGACCCGTTTAATCTGAGATCATAAAGGAGGAGAAAGTTAAAATGGCAGATTTTGGTTTTACTGAAGAACAGGAAATGTTTCGCACGACTATAAGGAGATTTGCGCAAAAAGAATTATCGGCCGGTGCTGATGAAAGGGCGAAAACGCACGGTTTATCCCGGGAAAAGGTTAAACGGATTGCTGAGCTCGGGCTCCTTGGAATCCCCATCCCTGAAGAGTATGGTGGTCAGGGAGGTGATTGGGTCTCACTGGGTATTGCGATTGAGGAGATGTCCAGAGTGGATCCGTGGACAGGGAATGTAATCATCTTGGCCCCATTGAGTTTTCTTTGCCTCCAACAGGCCCAACAGGAGGTTAAAGAAGAATGGATACCCTCATTGGTGCGGGGAGAAAAGCTCGGCTGTTTCGCCGTTACAGAGCCGGAAGCCGGATCGGATGTATCAGGAATGAGGACAATTGCACGGCGTGATGGGGACCATTATATTATCAATGGAGAGAAGGCACCCATCAGTATGGGAATGGATGCCGATGCAGTCATTCTCTTTGCCAAGACCGACCTGGATGCAGGGGCAAGGGGTGTTACCTGCTTCTGGTTGCCCATGGATATGGAGGGAATAAGTAGATCCCTCGTTGAACATGCGGGTATGAAACCGACAGCCTGTGCCTCTATCTTTTTCGATAATGCGCGGATTCACGAGAAATATCGAGTTGGAGAAGAAGGCAAAGGGTTCTATATCTTTGCAGCGAGTGGTGCGGATTACCTGAGGGTCTGCCTCGCCCTGACAGGTCTGGGTGTTGCTGAAGCTACCCTTGAGCAGACTATAGAATACGTTTCACAAAGGAATGCCTTTGGTAGACCGATAGCAAAGTTTGAAGGGGTTTCTTTCAAGATCGCTGAGCATTACACATACATCGAAGCTGCAAAGCTTATCTGCTATAAGGCTCTCTATTTGAAAGACCAGGGATTGCCCCATTCAAAAGAGTCAGCCATGTGCAAGTGGTGGTGCCCTGAGGTTGCGTTTAATGCAATCCATGACTGCATTCTCCTCCACGGACACATAGGGTATAGTGAAGAATACCCCCTAGAGCAGCGATTAAGAGACACCATGGGCCTGGAGTTTGCCGATGGAACTGCTCAGATCATGAAGATTATCGTAGCACGCGAGGTCATGGGAAAGGTAGCAGTACCTTACTGAGGATGTTGCGGTCGGGGTTTTTAAAGGTGGTATGTAATACCGAGTATTGCGCCTGTATAAGTGGAATCGTTATCTGGAGTTTTTACTCGAATACCTCCGAAGAGAGTCGCCCAGTCGCTTTGATCCCAGTGTATCTTTCCCCAGTTAAACTCCATATAAATGGATAAGGATTCTTTAAATATATAGCGAATTCCATTTGTGATCTCTAGAGTATATCCGTTGTTGTCTTTAACCTCAAAGTCAAATAAGTAATTATTTTTTACAGTTGAATCAACGGGGACGAGATAGTCAATGCGGTAATCCAATTGAACACGGTCGCCAAAAGGAAGACAGCCGTAAATACCGAAGAGAAGATCATAGGATCTGAGTTTTTCTGTTGCTGATCCTGAGACAGGTACATCGTAAATGATAAAATTCTCCCTTTTCTGTTCAGCTTCCAACCAAGAAAGCCCTGTATAAGGGGACAGCCATGACATAAGTGAATAGCCCGCATATATGTCCATTTTCTGCCGGTAATATTCCATAGTATTTGATTGCCTGAGTTCTCCATATTCAGTCCATTTCTCCTTGTCATCGGGTGTATGGATGGGAAAAATCCCCTTTATCCCGGCAAATATATTTCCAAATCCTTTCTGATCCATCAATTTCAAGAGTGTATTCGTTCCCTGCGAATGGGATTTTACTCCTATATCAGAGGCATCTTCTTCGTATTTCAACCTTTCTATCCCAATACCAAGGGATAACCCTTCTAAAGATTTTGCTTCGGCCGCATGAGTGATAGAGAAACAAAAAAGGGATAAAGGCACTGCGAATTGAGATATAAAAATGAGATAGCTCTTCATAATATCACATTTTAGGCATAAAAAAATGATGGTAATGGATGTTGATGCATTACCATCATTCATCAATATCTCAGTTGACCTTCCAAACAGAAAGGATTACCAGGTCAGTGTACCCGAGCTATAGTTAAATGTACCATCCCCATTGGTATCTGCTTCTACTTCATATGATTCCTCATCTATAATGGTAAGGAGGGCTTTTGTATTATTAGCCCCTTCTATAAGCAGCGACCCCTCATAAGGCATATCAGAACTATCTAAGAATTTAATTGAAATCTCAGTAGAAGTATCACAGTAACCATTATCGTGATCATAAAATCTCCCTGAAAGGATGACTTCAATCTCAAACCCATCATCTATCATCTCTACTGTCAAGTCTTCCACCTTATATGTCTTATCTGTCGTATTATTACGCATCGTCACGTTCATATCAAAGATGAGAGAGATGGGACCTTCTTCTACTTCTATCGTTCCACTCATGGTTGTATTCTGTTCACTCTCCTCAAAGGTGCTCTTTAGGCTTTTAAAGGTCATGGTAATTTGATCCAAGAAGAAATCGTCTTCAATTTCTACAGTACCATCGAGGGTGATGCCTTGATCACTGCAATAGTCATGAAATTTTATGGTCATAGACACCTTATCTGAATCGATATTGTATGACCATTTAATCTCCGCTTTCCCTCCGCACTCGCCTTCCTGGGTCCAGGAATCATGATAGACTGCACCGGTGTAGGGTGTTTCACTTTCCGAAGAAGGCATCTGTGCATTTTCAATGATATCTAACAAGGTAAGAGCTAAAGCAAGGGTGTGAAGCATTGAGGGTGTACCTTCATAATTTTCTAGGATCATACCACTGTAGGCAAGATCGCCAGTACTCACCATAGAATCTGTGTTTAAAAAAACGGTTGTTGCTATCTTAACAGCATTACTTTCATCGATCAGTACCTGCTCCGTAGACCCTTTGTACTTTATATCACTACTACTGCCACCATTGTCGTCATTACAGCCGACTAATAAAAAAATGCTGACAAAAAAAGCAACCGCCAAAGAAATGCTCTTACATCTGACTTTCATCATATACCTCCTGACCTTGTTCATCTCATTTACTGAGATTTAGTTTGCATATATTATATCAAAATATCGAATAAACTCAAGTTTTTTATCTTAATAAAGCATAGGGCTATTAGCACCAATCAATATCACTTGACTAAATACCTGTGCAATTGTATCTTAAATGTCAGGTGATTCATACAATGAGATTAAACGAAAATCAACAAAAGGCAGTCAGTTATACAGATGGTCCTCTTCTGGTTCTTGCCGGGGCAGGTACTGGTAAGACGAGTGTCATTGCCCATCGAACAGTGAGTCTCATACAAAACAAAGGCATTAACCCAGGGAATATCCTGGCACTAACATTCTCCAATAAAGCTACCTTAGAGATGAGAAACAGAATTGAGCAACTTCTTGATAGGGGTTATGATGATATATGGATCAGTACATTCCATTCCTTCTGCGCAGAAGTATTAAGAGAAAATGCCCTGGAATTCGGTATAAGCCCTTTCTTTAAACTCATTACAGAGCCGGAGCAGCTTTCGCTTATGGTAACGAATGTAGAGAAGTTGAATATTAGGTATTATGAGGTCAAGGGAAGCCCCCATGGTCTTTTACAACAGATGCTGAGCCTTATATCCCGAGCAAAAGACGAGATGATAACGCCGGATGAGTATACCCAATTTGCAACAAGGCTGGCCGGATCAGATAAGGGAAAAGACCTTGATACGTTGAAGATAATTGAAGAGGCAAATGTCTACTCCAACTATCAAAGGCTTCTTATGGAGCATGACTTTGTTGATTTTGGTGACCTGATTCTCTATACAATTTCAGGTTTCAAAGAAAAATCCCATATCCTGCGTCAATATCAAAAAAAGTTTCAGTATATACTTGTAGACGAATTTCAGGATACCAACTTTGCCCAGGGTCAACTCTTGGATATGCTGGCAACATCACATAGAAACCTTTGTGTTGTGGGCGATGATGACCAGAGTATTTACAGGTTCAGGGGGGCATCAATCAAAAACATATTGGATTTTGAGAGGAGATACCCTGATGCCGAGGTTGTAACCCTTGATGAAAATTACAGATCATCCCAGGAGATCCTTGATGCCTCCCATGCACTGATCGGTCATAATCAATCGAGACGAGACAAAAGGTTAAAGGCCACTTTCTCTAATGGATTATCCCATTTCGATTCAATTCAATATCAATCCTTTGCCACAAATAATGAACAGGCAGAACATATGGCACGGGAGATACGAAACCTTTTGGCCCAGGATGAAAGTCTGGGGCTATCGGATATAGCAGTCCTTTTAAGAAGCATCAAGACCCAGTCGCAGTTGATAGCCGCTGCCCTGGAAAGGGAAGGCATCCCTTACAATCTCATTGGAGGTTCGGGTTTTTTCGAGAGGAAAGAGATAAAGGATATCCTGTCCTGGTTGAAGGCAATAGAAAATCCATTTGATACAGAAAACCTTGTACGGGCTATGGACGCTTCGCCATTTCGCATATCTCCCATCCATGTATGCCGCATATCAAACTGGGGGAAAAGCAACTCGGACTTACCCCTCTTTGATGCATTGATGGAAGTGGAATCAATCCCAAAACTGGATACAGAAACAATTGAAGAGGTCCAATCGTTTAAATCTCTGATCCAGGATCTGATAGAACAAAAAGAGACCGTAACTGCTGGAGAGATAGCCAGACAAACCATAAATAAGATACGTTACAGAGAAAGACTGCTCGGGGATGATACTGCGGAACGTATGATCAGCCTGACCAATCTCCATAAACTGGAAAGCATGGCAGATGATTTTTTTCCCATTGAGGGGTATTCTAACCTGCGGTCTTTTCTGGTTTACCTCTCTTACCTCATGCCTTCAGGGGAAAAGGCAGTGGAGCTCCCCTTGTTCGAAGCAGTCAATATAATGACCATTCATCAGGCCAAAGGCCTTGAATTCAGAGTTGTGTTTATTCCAGACCTTGCGCAGTCGAGGTTCCCGGGTAGCAGACGTCATGTACCGATCGATCTCCCCAATGAGCTGCTCAAAGAAGAGCTGCCCGATGCTTCATCAAGAGAGGTTCATCTGAGCGAACAGAGGCGGCTCTTTTATGTGGGGATGACCCGAGCCAAAGAGAGGCTTTATTTATTCCATGCAAAGAGGTACAAAGATGAACATAGAGAAAACAAGCCATCACAATTCATCCAAGAGGCCATAGAGGAACCACCCAAAACAGGGTATTGTGATAATAAGGCCGACATATCATTAGAGTGTGATATTTTTTCCGGTTTTAATCTTGTGAAAACTTCTATGGATATTGCCAGTGAGGTTAGGCTTAAAAAGGCATTTAATATCGATTTCAAAGCTGTTCTAAAGGATGGCATGCGCTCGCAGATCGCTTTTATGAAAAGCCAGTTGCTAAGCGAAGAGGAGACAGAACAATTTGAAGGCAAGTTGAGGATGATAAACAAGTCGATAAGAGATGTATTCGCCCATGATGTACTTGATGTGCTTTTGGATCCATGTATGGATAGAGAGTTAAGGGACATATTTTCAGGTAAAATAAACAGGGGTAAAAGGGCTGCCTCAAAAAAAGAAGCTTCTTATTCGGAGTTTCTGCCTGTAACAGACACTGGAGGGTTAGACATTACCTTTTCAGCCATGAATACATATATGAAATGTCCGGCGAAATTCAAGTATTCATTCATCTTTAAGATTCCTTCAAAGCCTACAGTAAATATAAGGGTTGGGAGTTTATTGCATAGTGTATTAGAATACTTTCACAAGAACTATACAAGGGAAGTTGCCTGCCTTAAAGATCTCTTGAAAGTGTTTGAAGATGGATGGAATATGTCAAGGCTGCCCGATTCGATTCAGTGGAGACAATTCAGAGCAAAGGCAATAGCAGGTTTAACCACCTATTTTGAATCCTTTAGATACCACGATAATACACCTCAGTATTTTGAAAAATCATTCACCCTCAAGGTGGGGAATCATAAGATCAGAGGCAGGGTGGACAGGATAGATATGACTCCATGCGGTGGTTACGAGTTGATAGACTATAAGACCGGCAGGACATGGACACAAAGAGAGGTAGAAAAAGACCTGCAGCTTACTGTATATACCCTGGGTGCAACAGAGTCATGGGGAATGAAACCCCAAAAAGCCAGTTACTACTTTATACTCGGCAATAAAAGGCTATCGATCGAGCATCAGGATGAGCAGCTTAATCAAGCAAAATCAAGGATAATCGAACTGGCTGAGGGAATACTCGCTGAGAATTTCGATGCAAAGCCTGAGTATCAAAATTGTAGATACTGCGATTTTATAAACCTTTGCAATGCATTAGAAAGGAAATAGAATAAAATGGCTATTGAGTTAACTACAGCAAAGGCAGTCACATTACAATCCGTGCAAAACTTGCTAGTTAGTAAGCATAAAAAAAGAACAGTATTGATCATTTGAATTAGACAGTTACAAGTATATCAGTTAAGACTCACAACCAAGAAACAATCTCCTGTTTTTTCTTAATGCTCACTACACTTCTCAAACAGTTGCACGCGTTTATAATGTTACCGCCTTTGCTGTGAATGATTTTATGCTAAGGGAATCAATAACTATTTATGAATAAAGAAACAAAACCCAGATATAAGTTGAGTATCATTCTCTTTATTGCAACTGTGCTAACGACAATGATCGCCGGTGCGTTACAACAGGGTGTAAACCCTATAGATACTCCCCTCAAACTCATAAAAGGCATTCCCTTTGCCCTCGCATTGATGATAATCCTATTATCCCATGAACTGGGCCATTATATAACTTCAAAAAGACACCACATCAATGTTACCCTTCCCTACTTTATCCCAGCTCCATCGTTAATTGGTACATTCGGGGCCTTTATAAAGATGAAATCACCCCTCCTCAACAAGAGGGCATTATTGGATATCGGTGCATCCGGTCCTCTGGTCGGGACGATTGTCTCTATACCCTTTGTTGTCATAGGATTGTATCTGTCTGAAATACGGGGAGCGACTGAGGCCGGTGGTGCGCAACTGGGATCATCCATACTCTTTTCTGTTTTGGCCAGAGTGACACTTGGCAATATCCCTGAGAGTTATGATATCTTGATTCACCCTGTAGCATTTGCCGGATGGATAGGGTTATTGGTCACCTCATTTAATCTCATGCCTGTAGGGCAGCTTGACGGGGGTCATATCGCCTATGCAATCCTTGGAGAGAAACAACGCAGACTTTCCCTGGCCGTAATACTGTTTCTTTTTTTCCTGGGATCCTTTGGATGGAAGGGGTGGTTTTTCTGGGGATTTCTGCTCACAATAATGGGGTTAAGGCACCCCCGTCCGCTGGATCAATGGACACCGCTCGATAGAAAGAGAAAGGCAATTGCGTTTATAAGCCTGATTGTCTTTGTATTAACCTTTACTCCGGTTCCTTTTCGGTTTGCATAAAAAGGCTAAACATTCATGGATAAATGCCGATACGATTTATGAAATGAAAGGATCAAAAGTATATTACAGGATAGTGACCCTGGCAATCATTGCTTTTTGGCTGACAATGGTAGGGTTGCTTGTTAAAAGGACCTATTTCAAATCAGAGGGATTATCCCCAGCTTCCATTCATACCGATATGGATGAGGCTGATTTAAAAGTGGAAGAAGAATGGATGGGGATATATATGGGCGAGGATAAGATTGGATACAGTGTAACGAATATCGAAAAACAGGACAGCATCTTTTCAGTATCAGAGAAAACCCTCATAAAACTCAATATTATGGGAACTTCTCAACATATAAATATACATACAAACTCTGCCCTGGATGAGGATTTCTCACTGAAGACATTCGATTTTAGCCTGCAATCAGGAGTGGTTAAATTTCAGGCCAATGGAGAGGTCTCCAAAGATAGGATAGATATAAATATCAATACAGCAGGACGAGAGATCAAAAAGAAGATTCCAATACGCACGACCCCTTATCTGCCCGGCAGTTTAAAATTCATGTTAACACAGCAGGAATTAAGCGTAGGCAAGGAGTTCAAGGTCCCATTCTTTGACCCCTCGACAATGAGTAATGACGAAATAAAGATTGAGGTAGAGGCCAAAGAGAAGATCATCATTAACGGTAACGAGACCTTATCCTACCGTTTAAAAGAGTCTTTCAAAGGTATGGTCTTTAGAGCCTGGGTAGATGAACAAGGCAGGTCATTGAAAGAAGAGAGTCCTTTAGGGATTGTCCTTGTAAGAGAGAGTAAAGAAGACGCCTTGGCAAAGAACTTCTCCACAGGTTCTGGCATTGATATCATTTCGTCAACTTCTGTTCCAGTAACAGGCCGTATCGATAACCCAAAGTCCATTGAGTACCTCAAGACAAGATTTGAAGGGGTACCTTTGAGTGATTTCAACATGGACGATGAAAGGCAGGTCTTAAAAGGAGATATCATAGAAGTCACCAAAGAAGAGGTTAATCCGGACAACACGGTTCGTATCCCTATAAAGGAAGAGAGGCATAAAGAGTATTTAGCACCTTCAGCGTTTGTACAAAGCAATGATACAAAGATAGTAGAAAAGGCAAATCGGATTATTAAAGATGAGAAGGACGCAATTAAAGCAGCAAGAATAATAATGGAATGGGTTTATCAAAATATAGAAAAGAGACCTACCATAAGCATCCCAAGTGCCCTGGAGGTTTTGGATCAAAAGTCCGGAGATTGTAATGAGCATGCTGTGCTCTTTACTGCATTGACAAGAGCAGTGGGGATTCCAACCAGGATTATCACCGGCATTGTCTTCTCTGAAGGGAATTTCTATTATCATGCATGGGCAAAAGTCTTTGTTGGAAAGTGGATATCAGTTGATCCAACCATGAACCAATTTCCTGCTGATGCCACACATATCGGATTTGTAGAGGGAGGCCTGGATAGACAGGTTGAAATGCTGAAAGTAATGGGGCATCTCAAGGCTGAAATACTGGGGTATAGATGATTCAAATTATTGATCTTACGAAGAGATACGGTAACTTTGAAGCAGTCTCTCATATCAACCTCGAAGTAAATTCAGGGGAGATATTCGGCTTTCTTGGGCCGAACGGAGCAGGAAAAACCACCACGATTAAGATAATGGCAGGATTGCTTAAACCCACCTCAGGAAGGGTCATAATCGACGGTAACGATATTATAAAAAATCCAGTAGAGGCAAAGAGTGTAGTGGGCTTCATCCCGGATAGTCCTTTTCTCTATGAGAAACTCACAGGTAAGGAGTTCCTCCGTTTTGTGGCAGATCTATACAGGGTCAGTACGAATAGTTATGAAGATAAGATCAGTGAGCTTCTGGATCTTTTTGAACTGAACGAATGGGGAGATGAACTGATTGAGGGATACTCTCATGGCATGAAACAGCGCCTGGTAATGTCATCTGCCCTGATCCATAACCCGAAAGTTATCATTGTTGATGAGCCAATGGTGGGATTGGATCCAAAAGGTGCCAGGGTGGTTAAGGAAACCTTCAAAACAATAGCCTCTTTAGGGACCACAATCTTCATGTCTACCCATACTCTGGAGATTGCCGAAGAGATGTGTGACAGAATAGCAATCATCCAGCAAGGCGAGGTTATTGCGATGGGTACAATGGAGGAGCTGAGAAAAAAGGTGGAAAACACCAAAGACCAGAGTCTGGAATCCGTGTTTTTATCACTTACGGGCCAAGAGGAGATGATAGAGATAATACAGGTATTGAGAAAATAACCAAAGAAGATGGATAGTATTGCTTTACTATTAGCCCCTCGACTTATCTCTTTAAAGAACGTGGTAAAAAGCGAGGATAAGACCGGGATAGTGAGGGCATTTCTTGTTTCATTGCTGGGTGCGGTATTCTGGGCCGGGATATTTATCGGGTTTTACAGGGTATTGATATACTTTCAAAGCATAGAAATGATTGGGGATTTACTTACTGCAAGGTTACTCTCCATGGTATTTGTCACCTTCTTTTCAATCCTCGTATTCAGCAATATAGTAACCTCTCTGTCAACCTTTTACCTTTCAAACGATCTCAATCTCATCCACTCAGCCCCGATCCCTCTTGGTAAAATATACCTCGCACGGTTTGTTGAGACCATTATTGACAGTTCTTGGATAATACTCTTATTTGGATTACCTGTATTTATTGCGTATGGGGTTGTATACAGCGTATCATTCATATATTATCTGTGGTTACTTGTTGTAATGATTCCATTTTTGATCATTCCGGCAGGATTGGGTATAATCGTGACAATGGTACTGGTAAAATTCTTTCCAGCGAAAAGGACAAAGGATATACTCGTATTTCTTTCTATCGTTGTTGTTGCGATTCTCTATTTTCTCTTTCGATTTCTTCAACCGGAAAGGCTGGTTGACCCTGAAGCGTTTTCTGCTGCAACAGCCTATTTAAAAGCTCTTACAGAACCATCCCCTCCCTATCTCCCCAGTTATTGGATCACCGAGGCCATCCTTCCCTTTTTATTAAACGATTCAGGTAATCCCATATTCTTCTTCCTCGTTCTTCTAAGTACGGGGCTGGTTTTGATCGTAATCGGGAAGCAGGTCTGTGCCTTTCTCTATTATGATGGATGGTCAAAATCACAAGAAGCTAAGCAATCAAAAATATCAAAGACAAACCTCTTCAACAGATTCATACACTTTTTGACAAAACACCTCTCTTGTCAAACCAGGGCTTTGGTAATAAAGGATACAAAGATATTCTTCAGGGATACAACACAATGGTCTCAGTTGTTATTGTTGTTTGCCCTGGTGGTGGTTTATCTTTACAACTTCACTGTCTTGCCCCTCGAAAAATCCCCTATCCCGACATTCTATTTGCAAAACCTCATCTCTTTTTTAAATATGGGGCTCGCCGGATTTGTTCTTTCTGCTATTGCAGTGAGGTTTGCTTTCCCTGCTGTGAGTTTAGAAGGTCCGTCATTTTGGATTATCGGGAGTTCACCGATCACCTTGAGGGGTTTCTTATGGAGTAAATTCTTTACAAGCCTTGTTCCTTTGCTCATATTGGCAGAGGTCCTTATAATCCTGTCAAATTACCTCTTAAACGTTACCCCATTTATGATGTTTCTCTCGTCCGTTACAGTATTCTTCATGACATTTGGTATAATCAGCATGGCTATTGGAATCGGGGCATGCTATCCTAGATTCAATGTAGAAAATACGGCAAAGATGGCAACAGGTTTTGGTGGGATAGTCTATATGATCTGCAGTATGTCGTTTATTGGATTGATAATCGTTCTTCAGGCATGGCCCGTATATATAATCTTCATGTCCCAAATAATAAATTGTCCGATTTTGCCCTGGCAATGGATAGGCATATGTCTATCATCCCTCGGTGTAGTAGCATTGAATATCTTCGTTATAATCTGGCCGATGAGAATCGGAGTAAAAAAGTTAGCTGAGATGGAAAAGTAGTTGACATAAATGCGAAGCACCATCAGAATTTCATATCCTTATCCGGTGACTGCTGCGCCGGATCTCGCTCCTTCCATATTTCCACTGTGAGATTGATATCCCTGCGTGGGATTTCATAGGAATAATTTTATTTTCCCCCTGATCAAGGCAGGAGAGGTTCTGCACGTGGGCAAAGGGACGAGCTTTGGGCTGGGGAACTGTGAGGCGGTTTTAATCCGGATGTCCGCTGCAATCTGAAGATCGACAGGAACAGGATACAGATCGTTTTTAGGTGTATAGTAATATATACACTTGACGTGTATAGTATATCATTTTATAATTATATAAATAAAACTATGAGGTAAAACTATGAGAGAAATAAATGCCCTGAAATTGAGAAACAATCTGGGGGAAATCCTGGACCAGCTTACCAGAACCGGTGAGCCGGTAGTGATAAGTAAAGGCAGGAAGGTAAAGGCTGTCCTGATTACACCTGAGCAGTTTGAGAAGCGTTTCCTCGACTATCAGGCGGAACAAAAGAAGAAAGAAATTCTGGAGAAGATACTGGCATTGCGCGCTGACAGAATCGGCGACAAGGACAGCGTGGCAGTTCTTCGCGAGTTGCGGGGCTATGAAGAATGATTTGGGTAATCGATTCCTCTGTTGCTGTGCGCTGGTTCTTGAAAACAGAACAGCATCCCCATGCGGATATTGTTATGGAACAGGTCGTTCGGCAAACGGGTCAGTTCATGGCACCGGAGCTTTTCGCCTTTGAAGTTTACTCTGTATTGTGCCGTCTCCATCCGAAAGGAAGTGAAGTCTTTGTGGAAGGCGTAATGCCCCTTTTGGAAGGAGGCATCTTTCGTCAGCCGATGACCGGCAATCTTGCTCGTCAGGCCACCTTCTATGTGGAAAGAGGGTTGACCGGATACGATGCCTGTTATGCTGCCCTCGCAAAAGAGATCGGCGGCCAGTGGCTCACCTTTGACGGAAAGGCTCATCGATGCATCGAAGATTGCGGGGTCTCAGTAAACCTTATGGGAAGTTTACCCGAAAACTGGTGAGACACGGCAACATGGCCTGTTTTTTCCTTTGATCAACGCAGGAAGAGATTCGCGAATCATAAAATCGACCAAATGGTTACCCACGGCCGAACAGGTCATGTTCTTATCATCAGCTACATATGTGAAATCCGACAACCCCAGTTGTTCGATAAATATTGGGGATGGTCAAAACTCTTTATTTATTAAGAGGGTAAAAATTTTCCTGTAGATATCTTATACAATATAACCTTCTTCGATACCTGCCTCAGTGAGGTCTCCATCGTTATTAACCTTGTTCTGGAGGATTTGGAGTCTGATCCCGAATCTTTGAGGTTTAAGTATCTGTATGGATGCAGTGGATTTGAGGGGGATAAAGGTCGGGATATTTGACCTGTCCATTGAAGCAAAGGGGCCGATCCTCCTGCCTGCTTTATAAGGGCTCAACCCTGCGTGGTGGTTTCGGCAATTCCTTTAAGAAGATCGTATGCGTACAGAAAGAAAGGGATTGCCCCTCATGTATCCTCAAAGGTCAGTGCGTGTATTCGTATGTATTTGAAACCCCTCCCAAGCCTGACACCAAGGTGATGCGCAAGTATGAATCCGTACCTCATCCCTTTATCATCGAGCCACCATCAGAAAATAAAAGGGGCTATAAGCCAAGAGAAGGGCTTACCTTCGGGCTTACGCTCGTGGGAAAGGCCATTGATTTTCTTCCCTATTTTATCTACACTTTCGAAGAACTGGGAAAAATTGGGATTGTGAAGGGCAGAGGGCGGTTTGATCTAAAGGCCGTCCATGTCAGGAACGAAAAAACCGCTCCTCTCTCAGGGTGCAAAAACCCACAAAATCTGATCTATTCTTCGGCCACAAAAAAGCTTACCCCCCCCTTGATCCAGTGGTTATCGATAGGGATTTTTCAGTATATGGTGGCTTTTCAGATAAAACTCTTTCCCTTAGATTTCTCGCCCCCACGAGGATCTCGTATAATGGACGTATAACCTCTGAGCTTGAATTTCATATCCTATCCGGCACCTGCTGCGAAGGATCTCGCTACTTTCATATTTCCACTGTGGGATCGATACCTCTATGTGGGATTTCAAGGGGATAATCGAAAGAGCAAAAGGGATAAAGACAAAGGAAAGTCAGCTCAAATGGCATGACTGGAAACGGTATTCTTCGAGGCAGAAGACTAAAATAGGAATGGGCGGGTCCTTAGGGGAGATCACCTTTGATGGGGATGTAATGCCTTTCTTTTCCCTGATCAAGACAGGAGAGGTTCTGCATGTGGGTAAAGGGACTAGCTTTGGGCTGGGGATGTATGATGTAGCTTTATGAAAATATTGAACACTTTGCTAAAATTTTTTTGGTCGATTTTAAAGAAATTTTCCAAGACTGACTATGAAAAGATATACCTGGGTAGTGGTTCCGGGCGTGTTCTCTTTAGAGATAAAAAAAAGGAAAATCAGTTTAACAGCGATTTTCGCACCGCTATGTGAGACATAATTGATCTTCACTCATCAATGAAACTCGAACTGCAGGCGTTTATTCCCGAGCCAGGATATGCTCGTGGCCTTCTTATCTAACTGG
>JAXHVA010000096.1:0-15935 GCA_034189035.1 Thermodesulfobacteriota bacterium | reverse complement strand
GTCGGCCTTTGGATCATATTTGAACCGATTATTATCACTCACCTCATTCTTTCCGATCTTCCTGAGTAAGTTCTGAACCTTCCTCAGGACAGGCTTAACCTGCTCATCTGAGGATCACCTCACTGACCCCTTCAATAGTATCAAATGCTTTTTTTACGCTGTTATAATCCGTTAATTGTAATGATACATTGACAATGTATTGATCAGCAGTATCCTTTTTTATCTCTTCTGTAGCTCCATCGGCAACGATCTTCCCTCTATTAATAATGATGATCCGATTACAGGTGGCTTCTGCTTCACTGAGGATATGGGTTGATAAAAGGATGGTCTTTTCTTTTCCGATTGCCTTTATAATCTCCCGGATCTCCAATATCTGGTTTGGGTCAAGCCCTGAGGTGGGCTCATCCAATATAAGGATTTCAGGGTTACTCATCATTGCATGAGCGAGCCCTACTCTTTGCTTATATCCTTTTGAGAGTTCATGGATCGATTTGTGCATAACCTCATTTAAGCCACATAAAAGGGCAAGCTCTTTTATCCGAAGAAGCTGCTCTTCTCCTTTCATGCCTCTCACACCTGCAATGAATCGAAGATAGTCATAGACAAGCATTTCAGGATACAACGGCGCTGACTCAGGAAGGTATCCAATCCGGTTTTTTATTTCGAGCGGGTGATCATAGATATTGTGACCTATTACCCTCACACTTCCGGATGAAGGTTGCATATAACAGGTGAGAATTCTAAGCGTAGTTGTCTTTCCTGCTCCATTCGGGCCGAGAAGTCCGACAATTTCTCCTCTTTTCACCTCAAAGCTGATCTGATCCACTGCACAGGTGTTTCTAAAGTACTTGGTTAGCTTATCGACCTGTATCATTCATCTCTCCTTGTAGATCGTATTTCGAATTCATATTCTTTCATCTTTTTAATTTTTACTTATTATATAAAAACAGGCAGTTATGGTCAAGGCCCTAATCCCCTTGTTTATAAAATTAGTGTTCTACATCCTTTAAAAGTATGTTTGCCGGGGAATTCTGAATGGTCTCTTTGAAGGAATCAAGAGACTGCGACAATGTCTTGAGTCCTTCTGTCTGTATGAGGTGTATTTCATCGTCCCCTCTTTGCTCCAAGGCTTCCAGAACATCGTGGATGGACAGACGGTTCACATCGTAAGCAGGTTGATATGCGATCTCTTGGTCTTTTTTTATTCTTACTTCGTTAAGAATTCCGCTTTCCACGAGGTCATAGAGAATTGATTGTATCATACGGACCGGAACTCCCAGCGTATTTGCGATCATTTTTAGTGTTAAAGGCGGAGCACCGCATGTGAATTTGTTTATGATCAGGTGGACAGCATAAAGGGAAAGGAGTTTCCTTAAGGAGTGACTAATCTTTGAACTATCGGGCTCAAATTCATAGTTATCCACATTTTGGTGCGCATAGGAGATCTCTGCTCCAAACAGGATGATCAGCCAACTGGTTTGTAACCAGAGCAATAAAAGGGGTAATGCAGCGAAACTTCCATAGATGGCATTGTATCTTGCTGCCCAGATTTGGAGATTGATGTATCCCCATTGAAGAATCTCAAAAAGGGTGCCGGCCAGGATACCTCCTATCAAAGCGGATGAAAACCGGACATTTATGTTGGGCATGAAGATATAAAGGAAGGTAAAAAACGCACAGACAAAGAAGTAAGGAAGCAATTTAAGGAGAAAAAAGATGATGGGAGTTACAGTGTCTAATAAAGATACCCTTTCAGTAATCAGTGATATTTGAGTAAGAATAAATAAATTAATGCTTCCAGACATGATGAAAAGCAAGGGGAAGATGAGCATAAAAGAAAGATAATTACTGATTTTTTTTCCGAAGGGGCGTCTGTATTTTATCCCCCATATATCATTGAATGAGTACTCGATATGGTCTAATATCTTTAGCCCCGACCAGAAGAGAACAAGCACACCTATACCGGCCAACAGCCCTCCTTTTGTGTTTTCAAGGAGTGAATGGGCAAAGACTATAATGTGGTCTATGACATCCTTCTGTCCTGGGAATGCCTCCAGAAGCTCTCTGTGCAGGAGTGTTTCAAAGCCAAACCCCTTGGCTATGCCAAAGACAATGGATACGATAGGAACAACAGAAAGCAGAGAGTAGAGGGTAAGGGCGGATGCCCTTAACTGACAGCTGTCCTGTTTGAGTCCACGGTAAAAAAGGAGGAGAATCCGGAGTTGCCTGATGAAGAAGGCTTTGATCCAGGAGATATTCTTTAATGGAATCCGCCATATATCGGTCTTGACAAATAAAGTAGTGCGGGATATTAAAGATGAAATACTTTCCATGAAAGGCCCTCTGTTTTTTCAGATCAAGTATTGTATCTTATTTGCCATATTACATTTTTTATGTCAAATATTATTTTATATTTTACTTCCCATATATACTGCAAAAAGAGGATTTCATTTTTTTAAGAAATCGTCTATAGTTTATTAAAATATTAGTTTATTTAAATAAATAAAAGATGAGTTCATCAGAGGGGGTATTATATGATAAACTATGATTATGATATGGGTGTCATAGGCGGGGGGGCAGCCGGTCTGACCGTTACAGCCGGTGCAGCGCAATTGGGAGCGAAAACGCTCCTCATTGAGAAAGAGAAAGAACTGGGCGGAGACTGCCTCCATTTTGGGTGTGTCCCCAGCAAGACGCTTATTAAAACGGCTAATGTCTATTACATGATGAAAAACGGAGATGCGTTTGGCCTTCCTCAGGCGGATGTGCCTTTGGTAGAGTTCAAGGATGTGGTGAAAAGGATCCAAACTGTTATCTTTACAATCCAAAAACACGATTCTGAGGAAAGATTTTGCAAACTAGGTGCAAAAGTGAAATTCGGCAGCCCTGCCTTTATAGATGAACACGTTGTAAAATTGAATGGGAATAGATATTCAGCAAAGACATGGTTGATCGCTACAGGATCATCACCCGGTATTCCGCAGATAGAAGGTCTCGATAAAACCCCCTTTATCACCAATAAAGAGATCTTTTCCCTTGATAAACTGCCAAAATCTATGATCATCTTAGGCGCAGGCCCTATCGCTGCAGAGATGGCCCAGGCCTTCAATCGTCTTGGGACAGAGGTTTTTGTCGTTCAAAGAAGTGGCCAGATATTGACGAAAGAAGACAAGGATATGGCAGATACCCTGATGAATGTCTTGTACTCAGAGGGCGTAGTATTTTATATGAACGCATCTGTTATCCGTACATATGACCATGGAAGCGAAAGAGAGGTTCTTATAAAGAAAAAAGATGGCAAAGAGATTCGCATCAAGGCAGAGAGGATTCTCATTGCAATGGGAAGAGAACCCAATGTAAAGGGATTGGGTCTCGAAGGGATTGGCGTTGCGTTCGATAAAAATGGCATAGAAGTTGACACCAGGATGAAGACAACAAAGAAGCATATATACGCTGCTGGTGATGTCACTGGAGCCTATCAATTTACGCACGCAGCAGGTTACGAAGGGGGTATTGTACTGAGCAATGCGATCTTCCATCTGCCGAGAAAGGCCACTTACACCTTCCTTCCTTGGTGCACGTATACAGACCCTGAACTTGCAAGCATAGGGATGAATGAGGAAGCAGCCAAAGCCGCAGGTATAGAGTATTCTATGTGGATAGAGGAGTTCAAAGACAACGACAGGAGTCTGGCAGAAGGTGAAAGGGTGGGCAAGATTAAGATGATCCTCGGCAAAAATGAAAAGCCCATTGGTGTTCAGATCTTGGGACCCCATGCAGGAGAGCTGATTAACGAATGGGTTGCAATATTGGCAGGGAAGGTTAAGCTCTCAACCCTTGCCTCAGCAGTACACCCGTATCCCACGTTGGGAGAGATCAATAAGCGTGTTGCAGGCACGTATTTTTCACCCAAGATATTCTCAAGCAAGGTTCAAAAAGGTCTCAAGTTTTTCTTTCATCTGAAGGGCAGGGCATGTGAGTGAGAATTTGGGAATCCAAGGTTACACAAAGGAGGAGAAGATGCAAATCGCTATGATCGGTTTAGGGCGAATGGGAATGAATATGGCAAAACGTCTGTTACGAGGAGGGAACAAGGTACTTGTCTATAACCGGACATCAGAAAAGACAGACCAGTTGGTCAAGGATGGAGCAATAGGGGTTTACTCCCTTGCTGATCTGGTTGAGAAACTCTTAGCACCTCGGGTTGTATGGATGATGCTGCCGGCCGGTCCTGTTGTGGATGAGTATATCTCTGAGCTTAAGGGGCTTCTCTTTCCAGATGATATTGTTATTGATGGTGGAAATACGTATTATAAAGATGATATTCGTCGGGCGCATAGCCTGGCGGAGAATGATATCCGGTTCATGGATGTAGGCGTAAGTGGAGGGATATGGGGGCTTGAAGCGGGGTATTGTTTGATGGCTGGAGGCTCAAATGAGACCTATGAGTATATTGAGCCCATATTGAAGGATTTAGCACCGAAAGATGGCTATCTCTACTGCGGTGCAACCGGGGCCGGTCATTTTGTGAAGATGGTCCATAATGGCATCGAATACGGCATGATGCAGGCCTATGGTGAAGGATTTGAAATCCTCGAGGCCTCTCCTTATGCCGAGTCCTTCAATTATGCTGAAATTTCTCAGCTGTGGAATCAGGGAAGTGTCGTGCGTTCATGGCTTTTGGAACTCGCTGTGTATGCTTTTATAAAGGATGAAAAACTCTCTGATATCCGAGGGGTTATAGAGGATTCTGGAGAAGGGAGGTGGACGGTTCAACAGGCAATAGATAGCGGAGTATCTGCTCCGGTAATCACTCTCTCTTTGATGCGTAGATTCCGTTCCAAAAAACAGGACCCCTTTTCAGACCGGCTCGTGGCAGCTCTAAGACGAGAGTTTGGGGGGCATGTGGTTGCTCGTGCGGATAAGAAGTAAAACACCTTTCAGGAGGGGATAACTCAAATGCAAGTGAATGATAAGCCCATGAGAGCTGAGACAAAAACCCTGGATTTGAATATCCCTTTTGAGTCTTGTCTGATCCCAAGGGTTCCGGATCCCTGTATGATCGTTATCTTGGGAGCATCAGGAGATCTAACCTCCAGGAAGCTTATTCCGGCCATTTTTACTCTCTTCGTTAATAACGGGTTGCCTGATCCGTTTGTAATCGTTGGGTGTGCCCGTACGAAGATGGATAATCAGGAGTTCAGGGATAAGATGAAAAAGGCCCTTTGGGGTGTAGACAAAATGAATAAAACGAATTGGCGGAATTTTTCGAGACATTTACACTATCAGGCGATCGATTATGAGGAACCCTCCTCTTTCAAGGCCTTGAGTGAGTCGCTGAAGGCCTTGGATAAAAGGTTTAAAACAGAGGGGAACAGGGTCTTTTACTTGGCCATCCCTCCTATTCTCTATCAGCCAACTTCACGGATGCTTGGGGAAGCAGGGCTTTCAGCAGAAAAGAACGATGAGAATGGCTGGTCTCGAATAGTAGTAGAAAAGCCTTTCGGCAGAGACCTCGATACAGCTATAGACCTAGACCGTTCACTTCATAAGCATTTTGAGGAACATCAGATATTCAGGATCGATCATTACCTGGCAAAAGAGACAGTTCAGAATATCTTGATCTTCCGTTTTGCCAATGAAATATTTGAACCCATCTGGAACAGGCGTTATATCGATCATGTGAGCATAACCTCTGCTGAGACTCTCGGCGTGGAACACCGGTCAGGGTATTATGAACAGGCAGGTGTTCTCAGAGACATGTTTCAAAACCATATGATGCAGCTCCTGGCCCTGGTAACAATGGAGCCTCCCTCCATCTTTGAGGCGGATCGTGTGCGAGACGAAAAGGTAAAGGTCTACAGATCCCTCAGGCCTTTTCCCCTTGAAAACCTCCAGGAGCACCTGGTACTTGGACAGAACAGCGCAGGTATCATTGACGGAAAAGAGGTTCCCGGTTATAGGGAAGAGCCAGGTGTTCGCCCAGATTCCCTTACACCTACCTTTGCCATGATAAAGGTCTTCATCGATAATTGGCGTTGGCAGGGTGTTCCATTCTACCTCAACTCAGGAAAGAGACTGGCAAGAAAGCTGACTGAAATCGCAATTCAATTTAAGGGGATTCCCCATTCTATGTTTCGAAATGTGATCGGGGAAAGCATTACAGCCAATCGGGTCGTTCTCGGTATCTATCCTGATGAAAAGATATCAATGGTATTTCAGACCAAGAATCCGGGTGCAAGGGTCTATTTGAGATCCGTAGCCATAGACTTTGATTATCATCAGAACTATACAGGTCCTAGACTCGATGCATATGAAAAAGTACTTTTAGACTGTATGCTGGGGGATCAGATGCTCTTTTGGCGACAAGATGGTGTAGAACTTTGCTGGGCTTTTTTGACACCCATTTTATTCGCATGTGAAAACTGCGAAGACAGAGCGCGGAGTCTCCAATTCTATAAAGCAGGAAATTGGTGCCCGACGCCGCTGATGGATTTCAATCGATGTGTCTAAAAATGGATTATGACTTTGTTAAGTATGGACTTCATCATCCTTATATGATAGAAGAAGAATCAGATATCTAGGGGCTGTTGCACAAAAGAAAAATCCTTTTTCGCTTTGTCCAGAATATTTTTTTATAAGTCGAAGGCTTGCTCCAGACGATTTCAAAACTCGCCCAATGAGGCTCAAACAGCTGAAATCGATAATCTTCTACTTCGCCAAGACTGATGACAAAAAACTTTTTCATGACCGCTAAAAGGAAATTTTCTTTTGTATAAAAGTCAGTTCACATTTCAGTATAGGTCATATGTTTGGGAGAAAAAATGGAAGAACCGGTAAAAACACCGGTAAATAGGAGGAAATCTCTGGTAAAGCCGTTCATTCTTATAGCCTTTATTATCACGGCTATTTACGTGGTTCGATTTACGCCTGTAAAAGGTTACCTTACTGCCCAGACATTGGGAGGATTTATGGACGCGGCCGGTAAATGGGCCCCTTTTGCTTTTATACTGGTCTATGCATTGGGTATATGCTTGTTCATACCCGGCACCCTGCTGACTGGCTTGGGTGCTGCGATGTTCGGGGCATATTGGGGATTTGCCTATGTATGGGTAGGGGCTATGTTGGGAGCAAGTAGTGCATTTTTTATCGGACGTACATTGGGACGGGAGTTTGCTAAATCCCTGATCAAAGATCGATTGGAGAGATATGATAACCTCATAGAACGAAAAGGGTTTGCAACAGTACTCTATTTACGGCTCGTCTATTTCCCCTTTACGCCGATGAACTTTGGTATGGGCCTTACCAAAGTCCGCTTCTGGGATTATTTTTTTGGCACAGCCCTCGGTATTATTGTTGGGACCTTTATCTTCACCTTCTTTATAGGGACAGTTAAAGAGGTTTGGACCTCTGGTGATTTAAGACAGTTGGTTTCTTTCAAGATCATCTTTTCTGTAGCCCTCTTTATCTTTTCATTCTTTATTCCGAAGATTATAAAGAAGATCAAAGGGGAGCGATAGTGGGTTAACGCTCACTACACTGCTCAGATAAGTTGCACGCGTTATAAATGTGACCGCCTTTGCTGAGCGAAGTCAATAGTCATTAAAATTTAAAAGGAGTAGAAAAGAGAACGATGAAAAAGTTGGATAGTTTATGTATAAATACGATTCGGATGCTTAGCGCAGACTCTGTACAAAAGGCGAACTCAGGGCATCCAGGTATGCCCATGGGTGCCGCAGCAATGGCCTATGTTTTATGGACTCAATTTCTAAGGCATAACCCGAAGAATCCATACTGGCAAGACAGAGATAGATTTGTTCTCTCTGCAGGCCATGGTTCCATGCTGCTTTATAGCCTGCTCCATCTTTCAGGCTATGACCTTTCATTGGAAGAACTGAAAAATTTTCGCCAGTGGGGAAGCCTGACCCCCGGTCACCCTGAGTATCGTCATACTCCGGGTGTTGAGACCACAACAGGTCCTTTGGGGCAGGGATTTGCAAACGGTGTGGGAATGGCGATTGCAGAGAGGTTCCTGGCTGCTCATTTCAACCGTGACGGATATGATATTGTAGATCATTACACATACTGCATTGTCAGTGACGGTGACCTCATGGAGGGGATCTCTCATGAAGCGGCTTCTCTGGCGGGGCACCTAGGGCTTGGAAAGCTGATCTACCTTTACGATGACAATCACATATCCATAGAAGGAGATACGGATATCACCTTTACAGAAAACCAGGATGCTCGCTTTAAGGCCTATGGCTGGCATGTACAGAGCGTAGAGGACGGAAATGACCTCAAGGCCATAGAAGAGGCAATTACTGCTGCAAAAGTACTTATCGATCGTCCTTCTCTAATTGCAGTCCGAACACATATCGGTTATGGGAGTCCCAACAAACAGGACACAGCGAATGTGCATGGAGAACCCTTGGGCGAAGATGAACTCAAGTTGACCAAAGAGAACCTTGGATGGCCTTTGGATTCACTGTTTTTTATCCCTAAAGAGGCACTGAACCACTTTCGCAAAGCGGTCGATAAGGGAAAGAAATGGGAGACCCAGTGGGAAGAGCTTTTCCATTGTTATAGCAAAACCTATCCTGAATTGGCAAAAAAATGGGATCAATGGATAAACGGTCAATTGAGAGATGGATGGGACAGGGATATCCCATTATTTCCGAGTGATTCAAAAGGGGTGGCCACCCGAGTGGCCTCCGGTAAAGTGCTCAACGCAATTGCCCCTAACCTGGGAAATATAATCGGGGGATCCGCTGATCTTGCCCCATCAAATAAGACGGAGATGAATGGACAAGCGTATTTTCAAAGAGACGAATACAAAGGATCTAACTTCCATTTTGGAGTCAGGGAGCATGGTATGGGGTCTATCCTTAATGGTATTGCTCTACACCGCGGTTTGATTCCATATGGTGGAACTTTTCTTGTTTTTTCTGACTATATGCGTCCCTCCATACGACTGGCCGCTTTAATGGGCTTGCGGGTAATCTACGTCTTTACCCATGACAGTATCGGTCTGGGGGAAGACGGCCCCACCCATCAGCCTGTGGAACAACTCGCAGCCCTCAGGGCGATTCCCAACCTCACTGTTATAAGACCGTCAGATGCCAATGAAACGGCTGAGGCCTGGCGAAATGCCCTTCATTTCAGCGATGGACCGGTTGCCCTTGTCTTGACACGGCAGGCTCTTCCCACCTTGGATCGTAAAGAATATGCACCTGCAAAGGGTCTGCATTGCGGTGCATATATCCTGAAAGATGCATCCGATGGAAGACTTGACCTTCTGTTCATAGCCAGCGGATCAGAGGTGTCTCTCTCCGTAGAAGCGGCCCAAAAACTAGAGGAAAAGGGAATAGGAGTACGTGTTGTGAGCATGCCTTCATGGGAATTGTTTGAAAAGCAACCGGAGGCCTACCGTGACAGTGTGCTGTCTAAAGGTATAACAAAACGGGTCGCCATAGAAGCGGGGTGTACACAGGGATGGCACAGGTATGTGGGAAGCAATGGGTACGTTTTGGGTATCGAACGATTTGGGGCATCCGCTCCTTATAAGGTTCTCTATGAACGCTTCGGAATCACTGCGGATGGCATTGTTGAAAAAGCATTGGGTTTACTTGGTTGATTGTAACAGCTTAGCTTTTTGAAAAGAGTCGCAAGAAGCGGCAATCAAATTTAATCGCTGCTTCTTGCTTGCTGATCGTTCTCTATTTTATAGGGCTAAGGTGATACGGCTGATTTAAGGGCTGTATTGATTCTTTCATTTCAAGTTTCGATGCTCTTTCCAATATTGATATTCATACGGCCACTCTTCCTTGCGATATTGGATGAGAGACTTCATTCTTTTTAGAAAGGCATCCTTACTCTTTTCAATCTCTGGCGAATTATTCTTTTTTGCCCAACATGTTACCAGCCTTTTCCCTAATTCAAAGGCCATATAATGGGTCTCTTTGGGAAAATCTCCGTTTTCGATCATCCCCATGTTTGCCCAGACAGCACCCACAGGGATAATCCCTGTAATGATCAGGAAATGGCTCAGATAATCGGCAATGGGCCCTTCATCCCCGCCACCAGAGGTGACAACAGAAGCCCCGTATCTCCCCTCAAAGCCCATACAGTGAATGATACCACAGCATCTGTCCATAAATGCCTTCATTTGGGCACTGACACTGAATATATAATTTGGGCTGGCCAGGATCAGACCGTCTGAATCGAGAATCTTCGCTTTAATTTCTTCAAAATCATCTTTCTGGGGACAGACTCCACTTATGTGGCAGGCATCACAAGCCTTGCATGGGAGTACAGTGTCCCCTGGAAGAGAAATGATTTGTGCTTTTGCTCCCTCACTCTTTGCACCCTCTATGACGATATCAAGCAGGCCGGCTGTATTGCCTTTTATTCCATGCGGACTGGCAACGAGACCAATGATTTTCAAATGAATCACTCCTTTCTATTGGGATATGCTTGCGATATCAAGTCCTACTTTGATTTACACTTTTATACTTTGGATTTTTTGCCTTCACTATGGATACTCAATAGCTTAGAATAGTTATGTGATCCAATTCGGCCGTTTTTCGATCCATAGATCTACTGTTTCCTTCAACCAGTCTTCTATCTCTTTTATGATGTAAAACCTGGGGAAGAGAAGATCGTCTTTGGGTGAAATGATGCCTTCGTCCATTGCGATCTTTGAAAGAGATGTGTCAGGATAAATCCGAATCCCGGTGGTAAGCTTCAAGGAGTCCAGATTGAGAGAATCGGCAAAAACAAGGCTTTCTTCTACAGAGGTTCTCGTCTCTCCAGGACCGCCGAGTAGCAGAAATCCCAGCCGCTCTATTCCATAGTCAGCAAGTAACTTGGAGGTATGACGAATATCATCCAGGTGAAATCGTTTGTTCATGCCTTTCAAGATTCGAGTGCAACCGCTTTCAAATCCGACGCTGACTGTCTTGCATCCGGCTTTTGCCATGTCTTTTACTAATCCTTCATCCAGCTTTAAAGGATAGAGAATAGAACGCCAGGATATGTTCAGTTCTCTTTCTATCAAACCCTTGCAGATCGCTTTTGCATAGGATAAAGGGATGTTAAAGGTGTTGTCTACAAAGAAAAAGTCATGGATGCCGGCATTGGCCCATTGAATGATATTATCAAGGGCAAAATCCGGTGAATGCTTACGAATATGCCTGCCTTCTATTGTTGCTGTAGAACAATAACTGCAGTTCATAGGACATCCCCGTCTGGTTTGAAAGGGCAACCAGAGCTCATGGCCTTCGGGGACATAGGGGGTAAAGAGGGAAGGATCGGGAAGCGGCAGTGTGTCTAGGTCTTTTACAAATTCCCTCTTGCCCTGAAGACCACGCCCCTGAATATAGAGTCCAGGTACACCCGAAAGGTCTGCCCCATTTTGGATTCTTTCGATAAGGGAGGTAAAGGCGACCTCTCCTTCGCCCTGTATACCCATGTCCGCCCCGAGATATGCGAGGGAACTCTTCGGGAATATACTGTAACCTGCCCCGCCCAAGACAATCGGGGCATCAGAAAGTCTTTTACATTCGTTTATGACTGCTTTAACCTCTTCAAGAAGGAATCGAGAAGTCTCAGTATTTTGATCATCGATATTTCTCACTGATATACCGATGATGCGAGGAGAGAACTCTTTTATCATCTTCGTAAGCTGAAAAGCAGCATTATCTGAATCCATCAGATCTACCATTTCTACATCGTGTCCGGCATTCTTTACTGCGGTTGCTACACTGGCCATCCCTATAGGCACGGGAGGTATGTTAATCTGTTCTTTATTTGCAGAAATCAGAAGGACTTTCATAACATTTCAACTCCCTTTATTTATAACAGCCAATACATCACAGATATGTTCTCTCCTTAGGGACTGCTCCTCTTTGTATTTGGGGTCATCCGATAATGGTAATTGAAGGACCTTTTCTAAAAGTGGACGGGATTTAGCCGCTTTTTGGATGAGGACATCTTTAACAATTTCAAGTTGTTCAACTTCTTGTATATATTGAAGATCATCGATAAAAAGACGGATTATTTCTTCATCAGGATTTTCTCCTAATATCTGGTATAGAGTTGCATTGCGTTTCCCATATCTCCTCACCCTTAAGAACATATTTTTGACCTCACAAGGGGTACATAACTCTTTGAACTTCTCAATTCCTTCAGGGATATTTAAGATCGTTACACCAATGAGTGCGTAGTTAGTGTTATCACACTTTGCTAATTCTCTGTAGATTTTTATGAGGTTTTCTATAGATGATACCCCATTTGCCTTGAGGAGTTTGCACAAGTTGATAAGCGTATCCTGAATAGTATCTTCGAATTCCCTTCTCTCCATATGGGGGTTTTCTCTGACTTTATTGAGTATGTGTTGCATTATGAATTGAGAAGCAGTATTTCGTTCATCTTCCTTCTGCTTGACAAGTCTATTAAGGGCTTTATTCTGTTCGGAATAATTTCCTGAACAGATTTTCATGACCTGTTTCCCTATATAGCTGAGTCCTCCACAGATTGTGCAGTGTACACCCGTTACAGTGTGGCCCGTATCTCTGGTCTTTCCACATTGGGTACATCTACAACCTTTCCATAGATGTTCAGTATCCCTGGTTGTTCTGCAGTGTATACACGTGCAGCCCTTCCATACATGTCTATCGTATCGAATCTTCCCGCATTGGCTACATTTACAGTGCTGCCATGAATGAATGCCAACCTTACAGGGGATTTCCTTCACATAGGACAGCATCTTTCACCTGATTAAAAGTGGTCGGATATAATCTTGATTCTAAAAATATTTATCGGCAAATTGTAGATAATATTAAGTAATGATCATTCAGAAATGAGTAATTTTATTGAAGGTACAAAAAAAAATGAAGATTTTAACCGCCCCATAGAGTATTCCCGCTTTGTAAAATCCCCCCTCATTACCTTCTTTTTTTATCCCAGGAATGTTTCAGGTTCTTTTCTCTGTTTGCACAACTGGCTCAAATGCTTTGCTATATCTTTTATCATACCGTCTTTAAGCACCCTTGCACCAATAGGGCAGAATTTTATACAGGCACAGCAGAATATGCACTTCTCAGTGTCCATTGAATGGGCATTGTCCTTATTGATCGCGCTGTTTGGACACACTTGCGCACAAATCCCGCAATTGTCACATTCGTCTGTGACCTCTATAAATTCTATAGCTGGGAATTTCATCTCTTCTCTATAGGGTTTATTTCCAGACACATGCACATCGCTCATTGAATCTATGCTTTCAATTTCGTTGAGTTTGTCCGCAATCTCTTTCCCAAAAGCCTCCGCCTTCTCCATATCAGCCCTATTCGGTCTGCTTTGAGCGAGGGGGATTTCGTCACTGGAGAAGGAATGCTCTCCTATAAAGGCGCCGCAAGCTACAGGTTTAAAGCCGGACATCACCGCAATATCTTTCAACTCCAGTAAAGCGTCTTCGTATTCCCGGTTTCCATAGAGCACAACAAGTACTGCGGGTGTTTTATTTGCCTTCATTCTTCTAAAAGATTCAGCAGCTAAAGACGGCAATCTTCCGGCATAAACCGGCGCACCTATGAGTACCAGATCATCTCCAAATGGAGGTATTTCGGAGTCCCTTGCAGCAGGCTTTGTTATGTCAATAACATTGGATACCTCTGAGTTTATTCCCTTTGCAATCCCATCCAGCACTTTTTTGGTCGTCCCTGTTGGGGAAAAGTATACGAGTTTGATCTTTTGTGATTTCATCTGCCTCCTCCGAATATATCTTTATGAATCAGCAATTATCTGGACATCTCTTATCATAATAGTAGCAAATTGTACAAACCAATTTTCGCAATACGATAAACACCAGAATGAATGCGTTCGTAAGATATACCCAGGCTATCAATGAATCAAAAACCAGCAAGATATTGTTCCTACTGCTATCCATCAGCATCATGGTATTACCAAAAATGATTTGGGATATGGGTGATTCTTCAATGCCTTGCTCGTATAATTAAAGAAAATTTCCTTTGAGCGGTCATCAAACGGTTTTTTGTTATAAATTCGTAACAGGTTCGCTTTTTGAGATTTTAGCTGCTTCAACGGTGGTCAAATTTTAATCCGTGTAAAACTCGCATCCAATTGAGCGTAACGAAAGAACAGTATATCACCATTCAATTTAATAGTTCCATTATTACCTATTTAACAGATATAAAATAGGAGCTTATCCCCTGTTCTTTCTTAACGCTCACTAAGACACTCAGACAGTACGCGCATTAAAATTTGACCACCGTTGAAGCAGCTCTTTTCAAAAAGCTAAACTGTTGCTATAATTCTACATCCAAAAAGTTTGTATGGGGTATTTTTGAATATAAATATCTTTTGTTACCAATAATAATTGATGACAAGATGCTTGGGCAATCAATAAGCGATCAAAAGGATCTTTATGGTGATCAGGTAAGAGAGTTGAATCAATCATTTCGGATGCTGTCGGATTGATCAACTCAATATTAGTATTGTTGAGTATTTCGTTTTTCCAAGCATGAACATCTCTCATTTCAATTTTACCTCTTTTAACCAGTAAAGCGATTTCCCAAAATGAGATAGAGGACATAAAAATATTGCCTTTTTGTTCCTGCTTATCAAAGAAAATAATAAAATTATCCGACACTGATTCTCTGTTGCACCAAAAAATAAGGGCATGTGTATCGAATAAATAAGAATTTTTTTTCAAACGTAATCCTCCCAAATATCTTCTATGGGCTTAATCAATTCATCCGGAGATACAAGTATCTTAGGCGTAATGCTCATGTTATTCCGCCAGTTAGGTTTCTGTAAAGGAAGCAAGCGTGCAACTTCGAGATTATTACGCTTAATTACAATCGTCTCTCCTTTTGCAACTTTATCAAGGTAATCGAAGAGATTATTTCTTAGTTTTGTTGCTGAAATTTTGATCATACTTTCCTCCAATATAAACGTCGTGTACATTAATTTGATGTAATGTACATTATAATCTACGCTTATTAATAAAATCAAGTATAAAACATATAGAGTTTTTATATGAACAACGCATTTAAAAGATAAGCAAATGAACGGAGCGGATTTGCCAATCCTTCTTCAACCATTTGATCGGTTCTATTCATACCCCATTTTAGTGGACACTCATAAGAGCCTCAATTAAATAAAAGAGGGAAAGGAGTGATCCATGAGTAAAAAGAGGAAGAAATATGATTCAACATTTAAATTAGAAGCGATCCGCCTCGTCAATGAGGAGGGACGCAAGGTCTCAGAGGTGGAGCGTAACCTGGATATCAGCAGGGGTACGTTGGTGCGCTGGATAAGGGAAAAGAAAGCTGATCCGGAAGAAGCCTTTCCAGGTAAAGGTCGTCTTAAAGCCAAGGATGAAGAGATCCACATGTTGAAACAAGAGGTAAAGAAGGTACAGGAAGAACGCGATATAATAAAAAAAGCCCTGGTCTACTTTGCGGAGGATCAGAAATGAAATATACATTCATATCCGAAAACAAAGGGAGATACAAAGTAGGCCTGATGTGTAATGTTCTTAATGTCTCTCGCAGTGGCTACTATGCATGGTGCAAACGTCCTGAGAGTCATAGGTCCAGGAAAAACAGAAAACTGGCTGTCCAGATAAAGGTGATCCATATGGATAAATTCAAAAAGGTTTATGGATCTCCCAGAATACATGAGGAACTTAATGATAAAGGCTTCTCATGCAGTCAAAACAGGGTCGCCAGAGTCATGAAAAAAGAAGGTATGCTATAGTGGCTACTACAGACTCAAAACATAAGTTTCCTGTTACTCCGAACCTTCTGAAACAAGATTTTAATGTCAAAGAACCTAATAAAGTATGGATGGCTGATATAACCTATATCTCAACTTCTGAAGGATGGTTATATCTTGCTTCTGTAATGGACCTT
>JAXHVA010000095.1:0-16235 GCA_034189035.1 Thermodesulfobacteriota bacterium | reverse complement strand
GTCTTGAACGATGTAGGCGTTGCTAACTGCTTGTTTTTTAATTCATTATTGTTGTATTGACTAGAACAGGATTTCGGCGAACTATTCATTCAGTAGCGGTGCGAAAATCGCTGTTTAATGATTTTTGTTTCGTACAATATATTTATAATGGTGTTAAAGTCAAGAGAAATCCCCTAATAAAGAAGAGAGTTTTCTGTATAAAATCAAAGGGGAACGATTTAACTTTCATATTTACCCCCAAAGCAAAACGCCGGAGGACATTTGTTAAATGATACTACGAGTCAAACCGAGTCAAACAAGCATATACGCTTCAACTTGCAATATTAATTTATTGTATGATAATGTGTGTATGCTTTATAAACTATATCGAAAAAACATTCATAAAACTGGAGAATTTTTTATGACTGAAAAAAATAAAAGGTCTTTGAGCCCCTATCGGGTTTTGGACCTCACGGATGAAAAAGGATTTCTTTGTGGAAGAATCTTTTCTGAACAGGGCGCTGATGTAGTCAAGATCGAGCCACCAAACGGAGACCCTGCTCGAAAGAAAGGCCCCTTTTATAATAATGAGCCAGATCCGGAAAGGAGTCTCTATTGGTTTGCTTATAATGCAGGCAAAAGGGGTGTCACTCTAGATATTAATTCCCATGCAGGACAAGATATCTTTAGACGTTTGGTAAAGAGTGCGGACTTTCTTTTGGACTCTTTTACACCAGGATATATGGAGGCACTGGGGCTTGGTTATAAAGAGTTGGAAAAGATAAATCAGCGTCTCATTATGACCTCTATTACCCCATTTGGGCAGACAGGGCCATATGCACATTGGAAAGGCCCGGATATTGTTCCATGGGCCCTAGGAGGCTATATGTTTATGAGTGGAGAACCGGAAAAGGCTCCGCTTCGCATCAGCCATCCACCTCAGGTCTATCTCCATGCGAGTGCCATGGCATGTGTGGGATCATTGATGGCGCTTCATTACAGAAATAGGACCGGAAAGGGGCAGCACGTGGATCTCTGTGCACAGCAATGTCCGATCTGGATGTTGACGCATACCTATTCCTACTGGGATATGCAGAAGGTCATCCTCAACAGACAGGGGGGGTGGCGTCAGTTTGGCCATATCCGCATAAAGACCCTTTGGCAATGTAAAGATGGCTATATTACATTCATGTTCTCAGGGGGGAACATCGGTGCAAAAGGCCAGAGACGTCTGGTGAAACTCATGGAAAAAGAGGACATGGCACCGGATTGGCTAAAGAACATCGATTGGGAAAGCTTTGATGCACTAAGTGCATCTGATGAGGTGTTACGCCCCATAATCGAAAGCCTTGAGAATTTCTTCAAGACCAAGACAAAAGCAGAGCTGTTAAAAGAAGCCGTACATGGGGGAATTATGCTTGCCCCGGTAAATACGATACAGGACGTTATGCAGGATCCTCATTTGAGTGCCAGGGATTTTTGGGTTGAGATAGAACATGAGAGACTGAACACAAGGATCACGTATCCTGGTGCGCCATGCAAAATGTCTGAGACTCCATGGACCATTAAGGGGCGGGCCCCTTATATAGGAGAACACAACGAAGAAATATATACAAAAGAGCTGAATATGTCTAAAAATGAAATCAAACTACTCAAAGAGAAGGGAGTAATCTGAAGATGGAAGAGAATCGTCCTTTGGAAGGATTGAATGTCCTGGATTTCACTTCAACTGTACTTGGCCCTACAGTTACCCGCTATCTTGGGGATCATGGGGCAACTGTTATTCGTGTGGAGTCAATGGTTCACCCGGAGACGCTCCGTTTAGCAACACCTTTTGCCGACGGCATTCCTGACATCAATAAAAGTGGCTACTTTGCTGTTTACAATACGAGCAAGCTTTCTATAACACTCAATATGCAAAAAACCAGGGCCAGAGAAATCGCCAGAGAGTTAGTCGAATGGGCGGATATTATCATTGAATCTTTTGTGCCCGGGGTTATGGAGAGATGGGGGCTGGGTTACGAAGATGCAAGTAAGATCAAACCGAATATTATTATGGCTTCAACATGTCTTCAAGGACAAAACGGTCCATACTCCTCCCACCGCGGATATGGTCAGTTGGTATCTGCAATGGCTGGCTGGTTTGAGCTTACTGGTTGGCCCGAAGGAGAGCCTGTAGGACCATATTCTGCCTATACGGACTGGGTTGACTGGAACTACCTTCTTATCTCTATATTGGCTGCTTTGGATTACAGAAGCCGTACTGGCAAAGGACAGTATATAGATCAGTCGCAATACGAAAGTGGCTTGAATTTCCTAGTTCCGGCTGTACTCGATTATACTGTTAATAAAAGGGTCGCTACTCGAATGGGAAATAAAGACCCACATGCTGCTCCACATGGTGCTTACCGTTGCCTCGGTGAGGACAGGTGGTGCGTTATAGCAGTGAGTAATAATGATGAATGGCTTTCATTTTGCAAAGTCATCGGAGATCCAAAATGGAGTAAAGAGAAAAGGTTTGCCACAATAGAAGCGAGGAAGGAAAACGAGGATGAACTGAACCGCCTTGTGGAAGAATGGACAATCAAACGTGATGCAAAAGAAGTCATGAATACGATGCAGAAAGTGGGCGTTGCTGCTGCTGTAGTGCAAAATGCAGATGATCTTTTCAAAGATCCGCAGCTAAAGCACAGAAACCACTTTGTCGTTTTAGATCACAAAGAAATGGGGCCTCATAGAGTGGGCACTGCTGTTTTTACACTTTCAAAGTGCCAGAATACGCCGAGATTTTCAGCCCCAGGATTGGGAGAACATAACGAATACGTACTCAAGGAGATTCTTGGAATGTCTGATGACGATATCGCTGATCTTGTTGTGGAAGGGGTCTTAGAGTAATCAGATAGGTTTTGTTAAGGGAGGAAAGAGTGGACATTAAGGTATTGCTAACAACCTTTGGGATGATATTTCTCGCAGAATTAGGTGATAAAACACAACTTGCAACATTTTGCTTTGCTGCTGAGGGCAAATCCTTGCTTATGGTCTTCATTGGGTCTGCGGGTGCACTTGTATTGACTTCATTAATTGCTGTTGTTTTTGGATCTGAACTGGGCAGGATCATTCCTATGAATTATATTAGGGTGGGATCGGGAACGCTCTTTGTCCTTTTGGGCCTGTGGATTATATTCTTCTCAGGAGCGAGGTAGATCGCCCCTTTATTCAAGGGGCAATCTCTTCCAAGTATTGTATCTACACAGGGATGTTGCCGTGTTTCTTATATGGACGGGATTCACTCTTTGTGGATAATGCTTCCAAGGCCTTGATCAACTTCGATCGTGACTCACTTGGGGTGATCACCGCATCAATATAGCCCCTGGAAGCCGCAATATACGGGTTAGCAAAGAGATCACGGTACTCTTTGACCTTTTCTTCTAATTTTGCCTTTGGATCTTCTGCTTCTTTTATCTCTTTTCTGTGGATAATATTTGCAGCTCCTTCAGCCCCCATAACTGCTATTTCTGCAGTAGGCCATGCAAATACACTGTCCGCGCCCAAGTGTCTGCTGCACATGGCAATATATGCTCCACCATACGCTTTTCGTGTAATGAGTGTGAGTTTAGGGACAGTGGCTTCTGAATAGCACCAGAGAAGCTTGGCGCCATGTCTAATAATCCCGCTCCATTCTTGTGAAGTTCCGGGCAGATATCCCGGCACATCGACGATTGTCAAAAGAGGTATGTTGAATGCATCACAGAAACGAATAAAACGGGTCGCCTTATCTGAGGCATTAACATCGAGACAACCTGCCATAAATCTGGGCTGATTTGCAATGATTCCAATTGCCCTTCCGTTGAGTCGCGCGAAGCAAATAATCATATTTTTAGCATAGTGTTCATGGGGTTCAAAGAACTTTCCATTATCCACTATTGCCTTGATTACGTCTTTTATGTCATATACCTGTTTGGGACTTTCCGGGATTAAGGTGTCGAGCTTCGGTTCAATTCGATTGAGATCGTCATTGGGCTCTACATATGGGGGGTCTTCCATGTTGTTTAATGGGAGATACCCCAGGAGCTCTTTTATCATTTCTATTGCTTCAGTATCGTTTTCACAGGCGAAGTGAGCAACACCGCTCTTTGTATTCTGGGCCATTGCTCCACCTAATTCTTCAGGTGTAACTTCTTCACCCACGACTGTTCTGATAACATCAGGCCCGGTAATAAACATATAGCTGTTCTTTTTTGTCATAAATACCCAGTCTGTCATAGCAGGGGAATAGACTGCACCACCGGCTGTGGGACCCATTATCGCAGATATTTGAGGGATCACTCCTGATGCACAGGAATTTCGAAAGAAGATTTCACCGTAACCGCCTAAAGCATCCACCCCTTCTTGAATGCGGGCCCCACCTGAATCATTGAAACCAACGATTGGCGCGCCTGCTTTCATTGCCATATCCATTATTTTGGCTATCTTCTTTCCGTGGTATTCACCAAGCGTCCCTCCGGTTGAGGTAAAATCTTGGGAAAAGGCAAAAACATTCCTGCCATTTACCGTGCCGTATCCAGTCACAACGCCTTCAGCGGATATAACTTTGTTTGTCATACCGAATTCAGTACAGCGATGTCTTACAAACATATCTACTTCTTCAAAGCTTCCCGAGTCAAAGAGGACATCCAGTCTTTCCCTTGCAGTGAGTTTTCCAGATTTGTGCTGCTTTTCAACCCTTTTTTCACCGCCCATTTCCTTCTCTTTGGCTATTTTTTCTTTTAGCTCGTTAATTCTGTCTTCTACATAACTCATATAATATCTCCTGTATCACGTTCATTAATACCCAATATTAACAAAGAACTGTAGGTTTTTATAAAAAAACATTGTCACTTTACTATCTATTATATAAAGAATTTACTTGGATTATGAATCGCTGTTCATTTTTTTAAGGATTAACATATCCGTATTTCCGTGTCAAGAACTTTTGATTTTTTTACTATTAATCTAAATACAATTCAAACACTGGATATTGATTGATATCATACGTAGTAGTAATTGTGAGAATGAGGGTAAATTCAATAAGAGGTTCCATCATTTCCACAAATAAAGAGAGGTGAGGTCCCGGCAAAAAGTGTGTATACTTATTTTTCAAACATTAAAAATACCAGAAGCCAAGAGGCTGCCTACGTGAAAAAGTAGAGTAAAAGAGCAAATGAGATACAAGCGTAATATTGAAATTCGTAAGAAAGTCACTCTTTTCTTCAAAGATGAAGAGCGAAAAAATGACAGTTTGGCATGTGAGATATTGGGCTTTAGTCGGTCTTTTTACTAACTATCGGCCATATTTATTAAGACGCGAAGGATTAATTAATTATAAAACCCAAAAAAAACCAGAAGAAACATACAAAGCGATATGAGATGCCAAACCCTGGAGACATCGTACAGAATGAGGTAAAGTATGTTCCTTATCGTATGAAAGGGGAATAGTACTATCAGTTCACTGCCATAGATGATTGTACCACATGGCGCTTTGCAGATATATATCCTGAAAAGAGTTCGTTAACAGACTCATCAAAGAAACTCCCTTTCCTATACGCCGTATCCAAACGAATGGAGGTACGGAATTTACCAATATATATGTCTCAGACTCTAAATGCATCCTCAAAAAACCAGAGCACATATGCCGGATCAAATATGCGCTTTCTACAATATACATCATAAAATCATTTCACCATCTACACCACAAATCAATGGCAAGGTTGAAAAAAGCCGCGAGGAAGAATTTTATAGATTAGTTAAAGTTAAATATAAAGATTACAAAACCTTGAGAGATAACTTCTCCGACTGGATCACTAAATACAATTGGAAAAGACCTCATGGAGGTATCAATATGCAAATCCCAATACTAAAACTCTACAAAAGGCTAAAAACAATAAATAGCTCTCTCCCTGTAGTTATAGAAAAAATAGCCGCTTAATTTTTTTGCCAGAGCCTTTGTGTTTGACATGTATTTGGTTAATACATTTTGTTTTACAGGCTCTTATTTATAATAAAAAGTCCTAGATTCCCATTACTCAACGCTCGAAGGTCACTGCGAGTATGGGCACTATTAAAATCGTTTTGAGTAAAACATATTCAGACAATAGCTATTAATGATTGATTTGAAGGGTTCACAAAAAAACTCGATTCAAATATAAATTGCATTTTTTAAATATTTAAGGATTTTTCTTGACAAAGTAACTGTTTATATAATATTTAATTAAATTTATTTTAAAATTAGTTAATACCTTAATAGGTCATAGGGGTAGGTTTTGGTTTGAAAATAAATGTAGAAGATATCCCAAGTTGTGGATTGGAATTACACTCAACTTTAGAAAATGACTCTTTATTGGGAGAACTTCAATCCTTTAAAGCAGAAGAACTTAAATTATATTCGCCGATTTCATCTACCCTGAAGATTACAAAATCACACAAGAATATCTTTATAAAGGGAAATATCCAAACTAATCTGACGTTAACCTGCAGCAGGTGCTTAAAAGAAAGTGATTATCCATTAACCTCTGATTTAGAGTATACATTTTGCCCCACAAATGAGGAAGAATTTGTTGATGATCTGGAATTAAGAAGTGAAGAGCTGGAATTCAGCTTTTATAAAGGAGAACAGATCGATCTCTCTCAAGTGATCATTGAACATATAATCATTGCAATCCCTTTAAAACCCCTTTGTCATGTTTCATGTAAGGGCCTTTGCCCTAAATGTGGTATAGATCTGAACCAAGATATCTGTGAATGTTCTAAAGGCAATGAATTTAATATTGGATTTTCTGAACTCGGCAATTTTAAAACTGAAAGTAGAAGATAAGATATGAAAAAAGGAAGCTACGAATAAAGGAGATTTCTAATGGCATTACCAAAGCGAAGACACTCAAAGTCGAGAAGGAATAAGCGTAGGGCTCATGACAAATTATCCCCCCCGCAGATCACATTGTGTCCGAATTGCAGTGAGCCCAAATTACCTCACAGAGTTTGTTTAAAATGCGGAACCTATAAAGGCAAGACCGTATTGGAAGTAAAGGAAGTTTAAGGGAGAATTTATGAAAATAGCAGTGGATGCCATGGGTGGTGATTATGCACCCCAGGTGACCGTAGAAGGAGCTATTTTATCAGCTAGAGAACACAAAATTCATGTTGTTTTAGTGGGTGATAAAGATAAAATACAAAGAGAACTTGACAAATATGACGCGAAAAGCTTACCCTTGACAGTGCAACATGCAACAGAAGTTGTCGGCATGGGAGAATCTCCTTCTGTAGCGCTTAGAAAGAAAAAAGATTCATCAATACGAGTTTCATTTGAGCTTGTCAAGAGTGGAGAAGCCCAGGCAGTGGTGAGTGCAGGGAACTCTGGTGCTGTTCTTGCAACAGCTATATTTGTTTTAAAAAAACTCGAAGGAATTGATCGACCGGCCATTGCAGCGATCATACCCACACTAAAAGGGGGTACAGTTTTATTAGACGCAGGTGCCAATGTAAGCTGCAAGCCCTCTCATCTGGCGCAGTTCGGCGTCATGGGAGATGTCTATGCCAGGTATGTATTGGATAAACAAGATCCAAAGGTAGGCTTACTCAGCAATGGCGAAGAGGATACAAAAGGGAATGAATTAACACGTGATGCCAGTGCTGTTTTAAAGAACAGTTTCACAAATTATATGGGCTATATAGAGGGGATGGATGTCTATAATGGAAGTATAGATGTAGTGGTATGTGACGGTTTTGTTGGAAACATTATCTTAAAGATGACGGAAGGGCTGGTTGAAGCTTTAGCCCATACACTGAAAGATGAGATGGGAAACGGAATCCGTTCAAAGTTGGGATATTTTTTGGCTAAAAAGCCCTTAGAGAATATAAGAAAGAGATTTGATTATTCGGAACACGGAGGTGCTCCCCTTTTGGGGATAGATGGTATCGGGATAATCAGCCATGGAAATTCTTCATCAAAGGCGATCAAAAACGCAATCATGATGGCTAATCGTTTTGTTACGAATAGGGTAAACCCTCATATTATAGAGAATATCAAGAGGAACAAGGAATTACAAAAACGGAAGTTTTGGGGGCAGATTAAAGAGAAAATAGCTCATCCGGAAGGAAAAAAGAAAAAGCAAACAATTGAAAATCCACAATAGACTGAAATAACTTTAGGAGTTAACTATGGACTATTTCTTAACAGAGACCCAACAGATGATCAAGGATTTGGCCAGACAGATTGCAGACGAGAGAGTGATGCCTGTTAGGGCAGAGTTGGACGAGAGGGAAGAGTTCCCATGGGAGATCATTAAGGTCATAGCAGACTCAGACCTGATGGGTTTATGTTACCCTGAAGAGTTCGGTGGGCTTGGTGGGGGGACATTTGAAAACTGCCTTGCAGTAGAAGAGATAAGCAGGGCATGTATAGGAGTTTCTGTTTGTTTTGCCGGTAGCGGATTAGGTGCCTACCCAATCCTTTTGTTCGGTTCAGAAGAGCAAAAAACCAAGTATATACCAGATATGGCTAGTGGGAAAAAATTGGCGGCTTTTGGTCTAACAGAGGCCAATGCGGGAAGTGATGCCTCGGGGATTCAAACTACAGCAGTATTGGACGGTGACGAATATGTAATAAATGGCACAAAGCAATGGATTACTGGCGGAGGAGAAGCAGAGGTTTATACAGTAATTGTTATGACGGATAAATCACGAGGCTCTCGAGGGGCAAGTGCTATTATCGTAGAAAAGGGAACAGAAGGGTTTAGCTTCGGAAAGAAAGAGAAGAAGATGGGGATAAGGGCATCTGCTACCACTGAGTTGATATTTTCAAACTGTAGGGTGCCGAAAGAAAACTTGATAGGTAAAGAGGGGATGGGATTTATCATCGCAATGAGAGTTCTCGATCGAACAAGGCCGGGTATAGGTGCCCAAGCCATTGGACTCTGTCAAGGGGCATTAGACGCAGCGGTCGATTATGCTCGAGAGAGAAGACAGTTTGATAAACCGATTATTTCTTTTCAAGCAGTCCAGCATATTTTAGCTGACATGGCGATCCAAACAGAGGCTTCCAGGGCTTTGGTCTACTCTGCTTGTAGATTTATAGACAGCGGTGCCAAGGATATATCTAAGATCTCTGCCATAGCAAAGGTCTTTTCCAGTGATGTTGCGATGAAGGTTACAGTTGATGCAGTTCAAGTTTTAGGCGGGTACGGTTATATGCGTGATTATCCAGTGGAGAAGATGATGAGAGATGCCAAGATTCTTCAAATATATGAAGGAACCAACCAGATCCAACGGAATGTAATCGGTCAAGAACTCATTAAAGAATATGCAGGGAAGAAGAAAAAGTAAAAAAAGAGAGTTTATCGATCAATGAATATCGTTGTATGCATTAAGCAGGTCCCTGAAACGACGAGCGTGAAGATCAATAAGAAAACAAACACCCTTATGAGAGAAGGGGCGAAGGGTATTATTAATCCATTCGATATGTACGCCCTGGAAGAAGGGTTGAGGATAAGAGAGAAGTTTGGGGGGAGAGTTGCTGTTATCAGTATGGGGCCACCCCAGGCTGAGGAGGCCTTGAGAGAAGCTGTCTCTTATGGAGCCGATGACGTTTTTTTATTGAGTGATCGTGCTTTTGCTGGAGCGGACACACTTGCTACATCCCATACTTTGGCTTGTGGAATTGAAAAGACAGGTGATTTTGACCTTATAATATGTGGAAAACAGGCAATCGATGGCGATACTGCCCAAGTAGGGCCCGGTATTGCAGAGAATCTGGATATACCTTTTGTTGCCTTTGTTCGCAAAATAAGAGAACTGGACAATCATACGATCAAGGTCGAAAGGATGATGGATGATGGATATGACCTATTAGAGGTAAACCTTCCAGCCTTGATTACAGTCGTAAAGGAGATCAATGAGCCTAGGATGCCTTCTTTAAAAGGAAAGATGAGGGCAAAGAGTATTCAAATACCTATTTGGAGGCTTGCGGATTTGGATATGAAAGAGAGTGAGACTGGGCTTAAAGGTTCTGCAACCCAGGTAGTAAAGATCTTTACTCCGACACGAAATGGGAAACGAGAGATATTGAAAGGCTCCACTGAAGAACAAGTAGAGTTTTTAATCAACAAGTTGAATGATTTAAAGATCGTATAGGCCGTTTTTAAGCCATCGTTTTCCAAGGGAATCACAATGGGAATAAGAATCGACAATGAATTATGTACAGGATGCGGGACCTGTATAGAGAGCTGTCCTTTTGGAGCCATTAGGCTTGAAGACGATCTGGCCTCTATAGATGAGCGGTGTAATCTATGTGGTGCCTGTGTAGATGCATGCAATTTTGAAGCAATCTTGATATCAGATTTGAAAGAGGCTGTAACTAAGCGAGATGCTTATAAAGGAGTATGGATATTTGCTGAGCAAAGAAATGGTAAGATAGCCAGTGTTGTATTAGAGCTTCTTGGAGAAGGAAGAAAACTGGCTAATAAATTAGGAGTTGATCTTTGTGCTGTTGTTTTCGGTGAAAATATTGAGAACTCAGCAAGAGAGTTAATAGGATACGGTACTGACAAAATATACGTTTTAAATGATCCAGCATTGAAGGACTTTAATGATGAGGTTTACAGTGCAGTTTTGACAGATTTGATTCTAGAATATAAACCAGAGGTGGTACTCTGTGGAGCTACTGCAATTGGACGTTCTTTTATCCCCAAAGTATCAGCACGATTAAAGACAGGTCTCACAGCTGACTGTACGGGTTTAGACATAGACAGTGAGAAGAGATACCTACTTCAAACCCGGCCCGCGTTTGGAGGCAATATCATGGCCACAATTATATGTCCGGATGCGCGACCTCAAATGGCGACGGTTCGACATAAAGTAATGAAAAGGGCCTTATATGATCCAAATCGAAAAGGAGAGATAATTAAAAAGGACTTTAACAGTTTAAGTACGAGCCTCCGATCTAAGGTTATAGAGACAGTCGAAGAGATTGGAAATATGGTAAATATAACAGAGGCGGATATTATTGTTTCCGGGGGAAGAGGCCTTCAAGAACCTAAGAACTTTGGATTAATTGAGGAATTGGCCAATACTTTGGGTGCGGCTGTTGGTGCATCCAGGGCATCTGTTGATGCGGGTTGGATACCTTATGCGCACCAGGTTGGACAAACAGGGAAGACAGTCTGCCCGAAGCTGTATATTGCATGTGGAATATCAGGCGCAGTGCAACACTTAGTTGGGATGCAATCATCTGATGTAATTGTTGCAATCAATATAGACAAAGATGCCCCGATCTTTGATGTTGCGACTTTTGGGATTGTCGGGGATCTTTTTGAGGTCATTCCGGAATTTGTTAAGAGATTTAAAGGGTTGAAAGGGTAGGATCATTTATGGCTAAAACAGCATTTGTGTTTCCCGGTCAGGGTTCTCAGTATGTTGGTATGGGCAAAAATTTCTACGATAATTTTAGAATCGCAAGAGAGGTCTTTGAAGAGGCAAATGATTCTTTAGAACTGGACATAAAAAAGATATGTTTCGAAGATCCTAATGGTGAAATTGGCTTGACGATTAATACCCAACCTGCGATATTAACAACCAGTATTGCTGCATTGAGGGTCCTGAATCAAGAAACAGATATTAAGCCGTCCTTTGTTGCTGGACATAGTTTAGGAGAATTCACTTCATTGGTTGCTGCTGATTCATTGAGTTTTCCTGATGCTGTAAAGTTGGTTCGACAAAGAGGGAAATTTATGCAAGAGGCCGTACCTATAGGAATGGGAACTATGGCAGCAATTATGGGAATGCAGGCAAAAGATGTAGAAAAGATCTGTACAGATGTAATTGAACAGGGGAATGTAGTCTCACCTGCCAACTATAATAGCCCTGAACAGATTGTTATCTCCGGAGAGACTGAAGGAGTTCAAAAAGCCATTCAATTCGCTACAGAGCAAGGAGCAAAAAGAACGATTGTTTTGGATGTAAGTGCCCCTTTTCATTGCACTCTCATGAAACCAGCTATGGATAGGCTAGCGGTTGAGCTTAATAAAGTGCCTTTTAAGG
The DNA here is from genome assembly GCA_034189035.1 of Thermodesulfobacteriota bacterium. GTDB lineage: Bacteria > Desulfobacterota > UBA8473 > UBA8473 > UBA8473 > JAUXFK01. The sequence goes on along the minus strand of JAXHVA010000095.1, from coordinate 4,187 downwards.
ATATTCAAATCCCGTTAATTACAAATGTTGAGGCAGACGTAAACACATCAAAAGAAAAAGTTCAAGAGCTTTTAACAAAACAGGTATGTAGCCCGGTAAGATGGGTGCAATCAATAAGGCGGATGATCGAAGAAGATGTAGATTTCTTTATAGAAGTTGGACCCGGCAAGGTACTGTCAGGCTTATTGAGGAAGATTGACAATAGAGTTGAGAGAAAGAATATCGAAGATATGAAAAGCCTAGAGAAAATCCAACAAAAATAATGCAATGCGGGGTATTTAAAAATGGAGCTTAAAGGTAAAGTCGCTTTGATAACCGGTTCTGCCCAGGGTATTGGTAAGGCTATTGCTATGCTTTTCGCAAAGAGGGGAGCGGATATTGTTATCTCTGATATGAATTCTGAAAATGCCGAAAAGGTTTCGAAAGAGATTGAAGATATTGGAAGAAAATCCCTGGTCTCTATCACAGATGTTGCTGATTTTAAAGCAGTTGAGGTGATGATTAAAAAGACTATTGATGCATTCGGCAGGATTGATATCCTTGTAAATAATGCCGGAATCGTTAAGGACGGTCTTCTTCTGAGGATGAAAGAGGAAAGCTGGGACCAGGTATTGAATGTCAATTTAAAAGGAACATTTAACTGTACAAAGGCAGCCATAAGATATATGGCAAAACAAAAGGGAGGAAAGGTCGTAAATATTGCTTCTATTGCAGGAGAAATGGGCAATATTGGACAGGCTAACTATTCTGCATCCAAGGCAGGAGTGATTGGTTTTACAAAGACAGTGGCAAGAGAATTTGCTTCTCGAAACATAAATGTGAATGCAGTAGCTCCTGGCTTTATTGATACTGAAATGACTCGGGCTCTGCCTGAAAATATCACTGAAGGTCTAAAAGTTCAAATCCCAATTGAGCGCTTAGGCACACCTGAAGATGTGGCTGAAGCTGTTTTCTTTCTTGTGTCTGAAGCGTCTAGCTATATAACAGGTCAAGTACTGAATGTGAATGGTGGCCTGTATATGTAAAATTTAAAAAAACGACTATTGAGTTAACTCCGAATAAAAGAAATTTCATTTTAATTGATAAAAGGATAGCACTATCAGGAATTTATTAGAACGCTCTGTTCTTTTATTTTTTAAAATCAAGACGTTACGAATAATGTTTTCGGAGCGAACTCAATAACCATTTATAGAAATTTTGAAATTTTATTAATTAAAAATATTAAAGGAGGTAAAAAAAGGATGGGGGTTGAATCTGTAGAGTTAAAAATTAAGGGCATAATCTCAGAACAGCTTGGAATTGATGAAGAAGAGGTAGTAAATGAAGCATCCTTTGTTGACGATTTGGGTGCAGATTCATTGGATTTGGTAGAGTTGATAATGGCCCTTGAAGAGGAATTTGGCCAGGAGATTTCGGATGAAGAGGCTGAGAAGATACTCACTGTTCAAGAAGCCATAGACTATATTAATGAGCGTCTTTAATGGACTTAAGATTTCCATAGTTGTTTAGCTATCTTTAAAGGCTATCGAAATTTTTTGTTGAATCGTCTTTCCCTCACGATTTGGGCCATTTTAAATGTTTAATTTGAATTCAGCGTCCCTGGAATTCCTGTTTTTCGCTATGATAAACATATGTTTTTCCCCATATAGGACTCGCCGCAACATTTTTTAAAGATCGAATTCTGTATTGAGCAGATAGAGATACTTCCCATATTTTATTAAACAAAGATGGGCGTAATAAATGGTCTTTGCCTATTCATAAAGAAATGAAATTTTCATTTTAGAAGATGAAAGGATTAATAGAGGCATCGAAAGTATGGGAACGGTTTTCGCAGATGATGGATGGAGGCACTACACAGGAACACGATGTATTGTTAATCTATCTGATCTTGAGTATCTATTCAGAAATGATTAATTTTGTTTCACTTAATGATATAAGGTGAATTTGTAAACATTTTGTATATTATGCTCCTCAATTCAAGAAACTTGCGTTGGCAAAAGGGCATTTTCTGAATAGGCATCACTTAACTCATTCAGTCTTTTGGAGGTGTCAGCTTGGAAAGAAGGGTTGTAGTTACAGGTTTAGGAGCAGTCACTCCTTTGGGAGTAGGAGTGGAAGAGACATGGAAGGGGATATGTGAGGGGAAGTCAGGGATTGATTACATTACTCACTTTGATACAAAGGATTTTCAGACAAAGATCGCAGGAGAAGTAAAAGAATTCGATCCAGAAAAATATATCGATAAGAAACAGCTCCGACGTATGGATGCATTTGTCCATTTTGCTTTAGCTTCTACGATTATGGCGATTGAGGATTCAAAACTTGAAATCACGGATCAAAATGCATGCAGGATTGGGGTTGTTTTAGGTACAGGATTGGGCGGCCTGCCTATATTAGAGAAGAATCATGAAAAGTTACTGGAAGGAGGCCCCAAGAAATTATCTCCCTTTTTTATACCGATGATGATCGCAAACATAGCTCCGGGACATATCGCAATACGTTTCGGGATCAAGGGGCCAAACACTACTATCGTTACTGCCTGTGCAGCAGGGTCGCATGCGATTGGAGATTCTTTCCGGATGATACAAAGAGGAGATGCTGATATAATGATTACAGGCGGAACAGAAGCAACGATCACTCCTTTAAATATTGCCGGCTTTAATGTGATGAAGGCTCTTTCTACAAAGAATGATGAGCCGCAAAAAGCGAGTCGCCCATTTGACAAAGACAGAGATGGTTTTGTAGCTGCAGAGGGAGCGGGCATACTTATCCTTGAAGAGATGAATACTGCTATGAAAAGAGGCGCAAAAGTTTATGCGGAGATAATTGGTTATGGCCTAAGTAGTGATGCTTATCATATAACAGCCCCTGATCCCGACGGAGATGGAGCAGCTAGATGTATGAGGATGGCTTTGAATGATGGTGGAATCTCATATAGGGAAATTGATTATATTAATGCCCATGGCACCTCTACACCTTTGAATGATATGATAGAGACAAGAGCAATAAAAGCAGTCTTTAATGATTACAGCAAAAAGATTCCTGTAAGTTCCACTAAATCAATGATCGGTCATTTGCTAGGCGCAGCAGGGGGGGTTGAAGCGATATTTACTATTTTAGCAATTCGAGATGGAATTATACCTCCTACTATTAATTATAATCTTCCTGATCCTGATTGCGATTTAGATTATGTTCCGAACATAGCCAGAAAAGAAGAAGTAAAGGTCGCCATATCTAATTCTTTTGGTTTTGGTGGTACAAATGCGACACTGGCCTTTAAAAAATTTAAAGGATAAGAGAAGATGAAGATTATTATTGGTGCCGATCATGGTGGGGTTGAATTAAAGGAGGTTATAAAGCGTTTTCTGTCAAATGACTTGAAAGCTGATGTAGATGATGTCGGCACATTCAGTAATGACTCTGTTGATTATCCGGATATTGGCATTAAGGTTGCTCAAAAAGTACAAAGCGGAGAGTTTGAAAGAGGAATTCTTCTTTGTGGTACCGGTATCGGCATGTCTATTGTTGCGAACAGGTTTCCAAGGATACTGGCTGCGTTATGTCATGATACGTATACTGCAAGAATGAGCAGGGAACACAATAACTCTAATATTCTAGTTATTGGCGGAAGAATTATAGAAGAGAACATTGCTAAAGAAATCGTTAAGATATGGCTTAACAGCAAATTTCAAGGGGGGAGACACAAGCGGAGATTGGATGCGATAACCGACATAGAAAAAACTATTATTTCTCAATAGTTACAGTCCATAAATGGGCATTTTCTCTATGTATTACGTTCTCCTCAGGTTTTCACCTGTAATGTACTACAATGTTTGCCTCAGCGTAAACCCTTGCGTGGCCTTGCCCATAGAAAATTTCATCATTTATGAACCAGAAACTTCATCGTGCCCTTACCTTTTTTGAGTATGGAGTCTCATTAATATTGAAATTCGGCGGAGATTTAAATGTCAGCTTTAGATAGGGTAGATTCACAGATTTCAAAAATCATTCGATACGAGACCGAGAGGCAAGCACATCACCTTGAGCTCATTGCGTCTGAGAACTTTGTAAGCGAAGCAATATTAGAAGCGCAGGGAAGTGTTCTTACAAACAAATATGCAGAAGGATATCCCAATAGAAGATATTATGGAGGATGTGAGTTTGTAGACAATGTTGAGAATATAGCC
>JAXHVA010000094.1:0-16335 GCA_034189035.1 Thermodesulfobacteriota bacterium | reverse complement strand
AAGGTTGGCACGGTAATCATCTTCAAATTTGTCCCAGGGGATGATTTGGGCAAGTCGGACCCAGCGGTTCTCGGATGAAAGCTTTCTGGAGAACGGTAATGTGAAGTTTTCAAATTCAAGTGCTTCTCAATATGGTGAAAGGATTCCAATTTTTTACAAATCAATACCAAGGGAATAAATTGGTTAATTTTTGGATATTTAATGCATTCTAGGAGTATCCTTTGCTTTTTCAGGCCGTATTCTAAAGATCATTTGTGAAATAATTCCCACGATAAGGGATACACAAATCAAGATTAATAAACTTGAAGAGAAAAATAACATAATAAATACATAAGAGTTTTTTACATGGTATGAACTGATCAATAGACTTATACCGAAAACAAGGAAAAAGAGTATGATAAGTATTAAAATGATATACCTTAAAAGCCATAAACTCTTTTTCATAACTACCTATAAAGTATAATATTTCCTGTGACTAAGTATATCACCTACTTTAGCGGTTTTAAAATCTTATTGCATCTGATACATCTGAACATAGAGTTGAACCCCAAATATATCTATCTTTGAAGTACCTATTCTCTTCTTTATATAACATAATAGGTTCATCATGAACAACGATTTTTTTTTCAGCAAACAGGGGGAGGATTTTAGATCTTACATAAAGCTGTTTAGTTTCTCAGGATAACCTTAGTTGAATATAAGCATTTTAGGTGAGTCAAAGACCGTGTCCATTGATTTATATGATTCGATATATAGTGTATTAACCAAATATATGTCAAACACAAACCACCTGGCAAAAAAATTAAGCGGCTTTTCTATAACCACAGGGAGAGAGTTATTATAGTTTTTGAGCCTTTTGTAAAGTTCATTCCCACAACTACTACTACTACGTATGATATCAATCAATACCCAGTGTTTGAATTGTATTTGGTCATTATAGATGATTTATATACAATTATTGACAAATATAGAAATTTTTGATATATTTAAAGATATTTTAATTTTTTTAGGTTCTATCCATTCATAAATAAGCAATTCTGCTCAAGATCAAAAAAGGAGAATATTTTAACCGTCACAGTGGATTATGGCTCTCCAGTAGAATCCACATGGGGGTTCAAATAACGAAATACCACAGGACAAGTAGGAAGAGCTTAATATATTACAAATCTACTACAAAGAGATGGCCTGATACAAAGATAGGACAAAAGGTCCGCTTCTGGATGGATATTCATTTAGAGAAGCAGAAGAATCGTATGAACAATAAAAGTCTTTATTTTTAATGATTTATTGTTTTAACGGTCATCATTTCATTGTCATCATTCCAGACGAGACTCCTCTTAGATCAGTCTGGATTTGTTTTATTTAACCTAAGGAAAATAGATGCCTAGATTCTGACCCCAGGGCATGGCTTTGCTTTTACAAGGAGTGAAGAGATGTTTTTTTGAAACCTCGTAATAAGAATGTAGATACTATAGTCTATCTATTCTTAATCAATCCACAAAAGGAGGAAGAATATAAATGAGATATGCAATTGTAAGCAACAGGGATTCCGGCCTGTTAAGAGTTTTTATCTTTCTGGGACTTATTGTTTCTATTATTATGGGTTGTAGTGGGGGAGGAAGTGATCATAAAAATAAAGGTGACGAAGACGATACTAATTTGGGAGTGTTCATAAACACAAAGATTGAATTTGATGCAGATGGTAACGGGACTATCGATCTGGCTGAGTACTATACATACGATTCAGATGGGAATCGGACTAAAAGAGAGCTTGACCGGGATAACAACGGAGAGATTGATTTAGTTGAGGTCTCTACATACGATTCTGATAAGAACCGGGTTAAAGATGAAGAAGACTCGGATAATGATGGGACTTTTGATGTTGCCCAGTACTATATTTACAATCCCAACGGAAATATGATTGAATATAATGGTGATTTAGATTATGACGGGGCGATTGATCGGGCTTACTACTATACATATGATTCGAATGGAAATATGATTCAATATGACGGGGATTTGGATTATAATGGAATTATAGATGAAGTCTGGTATTCTACATATGATTCGAATGGGAATAGAATTCAATATGAGGGTGACTTTGATAGTGATGGGTTTGTTGATATAGTTGAATACTCAACGTACGATTCAAATGGTAATATAATACAGAGAGATGTTGATTGGGGTAATGATGTTTCTATTGACGAAGCTTATTTCTATATATATGATTCGAGTGGGAACCGGATTCGGGAAGAGGAAGACTCTGACAATGACGGGAATATTGATGCAGCTAAATATGCTATATATGATTCGAATGGGAACCGGATTCAGGAAGAGGAAGACTCTGACAATGACGGGAATATTGATGCGGTTAAATATACTACATATGATGCTGATGGAAATCAGATAGAATATGAGATTGACTTGGACAATAATGGGACTACAGATCTGGCGTATTATTTCACATGGGAGTTAATATGAGCACTCCCAATACAAACTCATTAACATTGAAGGCGTATCTTTTCCGTTTTCTTCCAGGTATTTTTTGACTCATTTCAGATATGCTCCAGCTGATTTTTAAAATTGCCTGTGGTTTTTTAGAATTTGATGATGCCTATCTTCCTCTTTTTTATAATGAGACACGATAAGCCGGGTCCATAACTAAAAATATTGATCAGAGACCATCCAAATCAATATTTACAAAACTATTACAAAGAATGAATTAAGTGATTAAAGATGGATGAAAGAGAGCAAGAAGGATTTAATGATGCAAAAAGAAATGCCAAAGAGTATGCAAAGGATAAAGAAAAAGCAGCTCACTTGTTAAGAGAGGCCTTTGAAAAAGCAAAGAAGAACAGAGGTGCACTTTCAAAAATCTGGGACGATCTTATGGCACTTTTTCGCTTATTAAAGGCTTGGCGTACTGGTGAGTATACAGAAGTTCCTTGGCAAACGATTTTGTTTGCATTAGCAGCTGTTGTCTATTTTGTCAATCCATTCGATGCAATGCCAGACTTTATCCCTGGAGTGGGTTATCTGGATGATATTACAGTCATTGGATTCGTTGTGAATTCATTGAGAAAGAATATTGAAAAGTTTTTTAATTGGGAACATAATACGCAATAGAATTGTTTTATTAGCATATAAACGACGAGGAGTTACTGAATGAGAGATGGAGTCGTATTTAAAACGGATTTAAAAGGCCTAAAGCTTTTGGGGAGAGGAAAGGTTAGGGATATATACGATCTCGATGAACACCTGTTAATCATTGCAACTGACAGGATTTCTGCTTATGATGTAATCATGAAAAACGGCATACCAAATAAAGGGAGAATCTTGACACAACTATCGGAATTCTGGTTTGAGGTCATGCGTGATCTGGTTCCACATCATTTGGTATCTACGGAGATAAAAGATCTGCCAGAAGAATGTCATAAATATTCAGATATCTTAGAGAAAAGATGTATGCTTGTAAAGAAAACAGACCCTTTGCCTTTGGAATGTGTGGTCAGAGGGTATTTGGCAGGTTCTGCATTGGAAGAGTATAGAAATGACGGGGTCGTATGTGGGATATCCCTGCCTGAGGGACTATTGGACTCTTCAAAATTGGAAGAGCCGATCTTTACCCCTGCTATCAAAGCAGAGGAAGGCTCCCATGATGAGAATATTCCTGTTGAAAAGATGAAGGAAATAATCGGAGATCGTCTTGCTGATCAGGTAATCAGGATAAGCACTGAGATATACCAAAAAGGAAGAGAGATAGCGGATCAAAGAGGGATAATCATAGCAGACACCAAATTTGAATTTGGGATATTGAATGACGAATTGATATTGATCGATGAACTTCTCACCCCTGATTCCTCTCGCTTCTGGCCTAAGGATAAGTATCGGCCGGGCAAGTCTCAGATGAGTTTCGATAAGCAATTCCTCAGAGACTATCTCTTGTCTATAAATTGGGATAAGACCCCCCCTCCACCGGAATTACCGGAAGAAATAATAGAGAAGACAAAGGAGAAATACATAGAAGCCATAGAGAGAATAACGAATAGGGCCTTTGATTGTCAATAATCATCTCAACGTTTTCACCCTCCTCAGTGTTCAACTCACTGACTTTTGTAAGAGTTTGGTTTTTGAAAATAGTCGCTGAAGCTTGATTGGCATTTTCTATTTCAAAGCGAAAAATGATATTGTCTTTTGAATCAGTGAGGTAAGAGAAGAGATCGGACAAGGATATGAAGTTCTCAGTAATTGTTGTAACCCTTGTGATAGCGGTATGTATATTCAGCTTGATGATTTCTTTCCAACACGGCAAACATAGATCAGGGTGTTCCCTTGACGGGAGTGATATTGAATGTCTATATGAAGTGGTCATTATCCAGAAGGACAGATTTCCGAGAAGTTTTGCCTCTGTCCTGAGCGCTCGCATATGGTTTTGTGAGAATGATGAACAGGTCTGTTCTGTTCTGGTTACGGATGAGGCTACCGGAGAGAAGATAAAAGCACAAGACGCTTTCTTTGTAGTGAGCGACGTTGTTACGACCCTATATACTGGGAACACGATACATGTATTTGCTGAAAAAACAAGAGCCAGATCCCATGCCCGGCAGTTCAATGGGAAGCTGATTGAAAACCCTTTTCAAGTAAAGGAAAGGAAACCGGTCTTGTTGTCAAACTATAGACCTGATCCGCTAAACGGCTCAAACATATTTTCCCTTTCTTGCCAAAATCCTTTATTTCTTCCGGCAAGAAATATTTTTATCAAAGAGCAAGATTCTTTCTTTTTACCTAGAGAATATCCTACCCGGCCTTCTGGCGGATATTCGAACCCACCGGACAAACCACCTAGGGCAATGCTCTAAACTTTCCACCAAAATCTAAACATAGTTTTATTTGATATCTTGGAGGAGTAGTTACTCAAGCGTGAACGAAACCCCTTTTTTCTACTATTTCGACCAAAGGATCCTCCTCGGCACGACTTCCCTTGAAAAGCGTTGTCTTTGCAAATCAGTTCTGGGCCATGGAGAAATCTTTAAGCACGGCATCTTCATAGAGTCTCGTTTCCTAAAAACGTAGCAAAGCGTTTATGCAAAAGTTTTTTCGGACATGATGAAATATTTCTTCCTATTTATGCAATAACTTTACGACTAAGAGACCATTACCCCAGGGCGTTGCCCCGGTCTGGAAAAGATACGCCTTTAGCACTAATTGCACATGCCTAAATCTGTTTAAGTTGTTATGAAGATTTGCCAAACAAATTATGAGGGATCCATAGCTATGAAAATATTTAAATCAATTGCTACATTTCTTATTCCATTATTATTTGTTTTCCGTGGAAATATTTGGGCTCAGAAGGAAAAGGATGAGGGAATATTAACCCTTGATGAAATAGTTGTTACCGCTACAAAGATGGAAAAAAAAGTAAAGGATATTCCAGTGCCTATATATATAGTTACCGAGGAGGATATAAAACAAACGGACACCAGGAATATTGAAGAAGCGTTGCAAAAGGTTCCGGGTCTTTTTACAGAGGACAAGTACCATACGGAGTATAATGTAATAAGCTTTCGTGGTATCGGCCTTCACTCGCACGTAACACGGGGGATACTAGTTCTGGAAGATGGAATCCCGATAAATGAGGCTATGGGAAGGGTCGATTTCGAGGGTATAGATTTTGAAAACGTAGAGAAGATAGAAGTACTCAAGGGGCCGGTATCCGCTTTATACGGGCCTAATGGAATAAGCGGTGTTATAAACATCATTACAAAGAAGACCCCAGTTGAATTTGAGTCGGGGATTGAGACATCGGTCGGGAGTTTTGATACAGAAAAAATTATCGTAAATGGAGGTGGAAGGATTGGAGAATTGGGACTACGTTTAAACGCCAAGCATTATTTCACTCATGGATACAGGAAGCACAACTCATACAAAACAGATAAATTTAACACTAAATTGGATACAGATCTCTATGATTACGGCGAGTTAAGTCTTTCGATGGATTATATAACATCAGAAAAGGATATTGCGGGGCCGCTCGATAAGGAACAATATGAAATCCGTTCCAGGGACAACACAAAGAACTTTGCATATAGCGATATAGATCTCATGAGGATCGGAATCACTCACAAGAAGACCTGGGGGAAACTTTTTGATCTCACAACGAATCTTTATACAAGAAACAAGGAACATGAGGGTGGGTATTCAGATACCTTTACTAGTGAAGATGAGTTGAACCTCTTTGGCACAGAGGTAAGATTACATAAGTCTTTCAACCTCTTGGGCAGGGAGAATTCCCTGATTTCAGGAATCAGCGCTGATAGGGAAGATGGTGATTCAAAGACCTTTCATCTTAATGAAAACGGAAATAAGACAGACCTAGCAAAAGAGGGGACGAGCATTTATAAGATAATCGGTTATTATATTCAGGATGATTACAATATCTTCGATACGTGGACAATGATTTTAGGCATGCGGTACGATTGTGTCAGGTACGATTGGAAAGACCGTTTTCTGAGCGATGGTGATAGTTCAGATTCAACATCGATCTCGGCGCTGAGCCCCAAGTTCGGGCTGGTCTACACTCCGATAATGGATTTAACGCTCTTCGGAAATATTGGAAAAGGTTTCAATCCCCCTCAAATCTCCCAGCTATTCATCGGTGATTATGCAACAACCCCAAACCCCGACCTAAAGCCTGAATATTTAACAAATTATGAGGTTGGTATAAGGGGGAGTGACCTTGAGAGATTAGGTTATCAAATATCATTTTTCTTGATGGAGTTCAAAGATCAGATTCTCAATGATGATGTCACAGGAAAATATGAAAACATCGGCGATACACGTCATAAAGGGATAGAGACTACAGCGGAGTTACAGCTCTTTGAAACCCTGTCGTTTTCGATTAACTATGCTTATTTGACTGTAAGATTTACTGACTACCCGGGTTATACAAGCAACAATTTAAGAAAAACACCAAGGCATCAGGTAGGATCCGTATTAAGATATGCTAATCAAGCAGGCTTTACAGCAGATATCAGTCTAAAATGGATAGATGAATATTATATGGACAACGAGAATGTGAACACTTACAAGGGACATTGTGTAGTAAATACAAAACTCGCGTATGAATGGAAGCGATATTTTACTTCATTAAGCATAAACAACCTCTTTGACACAAAATATGCAACATGGACTTCCGCCAGTTATGAAAGAGCAACATGGACGGAATCCTATTATCCGGGTTGGCCATTTAATATTACTTTCACAGCAGGGGCAAGGTTTTGAGAAAGGGTTGTTTCTATATGAATTGGAAATGTGGGGTCCCAATTGCAGTCTTTCTGCTTTTTTTTGTCATAAGGGCGTCGGCTTCAGAGATCATCTGGCTATCTGATGCACCGCCGGAAAAGGTATCTAAAGAGATTCGTCATGGAATGCGCGGTGTGTCCTTAATAAATGGAAAGGATGGAAGAGAAAGGAAGATCCTTTGGATAAGGTCGGGTAGTTTTCCTGTTGAGTCAAGATATGTGAATCGTACAAACACAAAGAAACCAGTGGTTTTTGTGATTTCACCCAATGGCGAACGAATAAAAGGCGAACTTTCACATAGTCGATGGGGTTATGTTCTTACCTTTGAAGGGAATATGGAGGGCTTTTACAACGTTTATCTTTTTGAAATGTTTGTTGAAGGAGATACCCTAAACATCATGGTGGCAAAAGCGGAAGTGCTTTCCCACAAATGTTCAAACGGGCACGCCCAAATTCGGAGGAAAATGTCCCCCAGAATCCTTCAAGATGATATCCCTTTTGAGATTGTCAGGGAAAGAATTCCAGGAGAGGATTTCCATACTTTTTTATCATCCGGGGATGACTTAATTCTTAAAGTCATTTTTAATGGAGCGCCTTTAGAAGCAGCAAACATAACGTTACGCACTCAAAAGAGATGGATCAAGGGTTTAAAGACAAACATGTATGGCAAAGCAGCTTTTCAGCTTATTGGAGACTATTACCCAAGGTGGAAAGAGATAAACAAAAGGAACAACCATAATTTTTTATTGACAGCTGAGCATACGATAAAAGAATGTGGAAGCTACGAGGGGATACCTTATAGACTGATTCATTATATCGGGACATTGGGTGATGTTTACATCCCTTCAAAAACGATGTATTCATCTTCTTTGTACGGCCTTGTGGTGCTTTTATTTGTCATTACTATAACAGGTATTTTTATTTATTTTCACAGAGAACGCAGGAAGAGACCTTATAGGGAGTATGTCTTCGGTGAAAAGGATTAGGTATTTCATTAATAATTCTAATATTAACAAGTTCAGATTTCACTTTCAGATAGTGGCATTTACATTGTTTGTCTATGGTGGATTTTTTTATATTACGACCAGCGAAAGGCTCCCCACCTTTGCCTGTCCATTTAATGAAGGCAGCGCCGGGACATGTTATATTATGCCGTTACAGCACCAGGTTCATACGATATGGAGCGAATTTATCAGCATGGGGTGGTTTCATCTCCTTACGGGTTTTCTTTCCTTTTTAGGCTTGTTCATTCTCTTCAATAAGGCATGGTGCGGTTATATATGTCCTATTGGGACAATTCAGGATTGGATGACAAAGATAAGGAAACGTCTGCATATTCGATTTTCTATATACAATGAAACAACCTTCAACAGACTTAAAAAGATCAAATATGCCCTTTTGTTCCTCATAATCATAATTCCTCTGGGGGCAACGAATTCCCTGATGGGATTGCCCCAATTCTCTCATGATATATTCCCTCCTTTTTGCAAGATATGCCCAGGAAGGACTTTATTACCAATTTTTACTGGAGATATATCACAGTTTTATATAGACTTCAGCACGAAGACAGCCATGATTATGACAGCCCTCGGGATGATCGTTACCGGTGTTTTCTTTGTCGGCTCATTCGTAAAAAAGAGATTCTTCTGTCTTTTCTGTCCCATGAGTGCGCTACTGTATATACTTTCAAAAGCTGCCATACTTAGGCTGAACAAGAAAGGAGAAAAATGTACGAAATGCGGTAACTGCTACAGGGTATGTGAAGTGGGAATTAAGGAAATAGCAGATGACATTATAAACAGAAATATCGTAAAGGACGACTGTATGATGTGTTTTAAGTGTGTGGGGGCATGTCCGGAGGAAGGATGCCTTGAGGTCTCCTTTTTGAATATGCCTATCTTTATCTCCACAGAGGAGGGTTTCTTCAAGAGATACGGTCTTACACCTAAACAAAGGGCAGGGGTATGAAAGGAATTTTTACACAGAACGACAGGCTTGAGGTAATAAAGAAAAAGGGCAAAATCCGCTTGTCAATCGAGACAGAAGAGATATTGAGAGAGATAGCAGATGATTTCCCCGACAATCCGAAAGAGATGGGGTATTTTTACGAAAGATTCAATACGTTTCTAGGAAAAAAAACCACAGTTGATAATGATAAGAAGGTTATTGCTACAATGTGTATCCATGTGCCCGTAGAGTTGATATATGCAGTTGGTGCAATACCTTTAAGGGTCTGCTCGGGAGACTATTCAATGTACCGGATAGGAGCGGAGTTTCTTCCCGCAAATGCTTGTCCATTGATAAAGTCGACATTGGGGGCGATTTGTTTGAACACCTTTCTGATTGATGCAAAACCGGCCATGATAATAAACCCCACTACGTGTGACCAGAGGAAAAAGGTGGGCGAGATGGCCGTAGTTGCCAGTAATCGTTTCTACACACTCGAACTCCCGCCAACAAAAGATACACAAGAAGCGAGGTTTTACTGGCAGAAGGTAGTGAAAAAACTGGCGAAGGAACTGGAAAGGACTACGGGCCAAAAACTGACCAGGAAAAAACTAAAAGAAGCTATAGGTATTGAGAGTCTTGCGCAAGCCCAGCTCAGACGTTTGTTTAAGATCAGGAAGGGAAGACCTGTTATCCTAGGCAAGGATGCTATCCTTGTAACAAATGCATACTTCTTCGACGATATAATTAGCTGGACACACGGAGTTTCCAGGCTTTGTACCGAGCTCGAAGAAAGGGCAAGGCAAAAGCAGTGTGTTGCTGATCAAAGTAATCCACGTATATTCATTGCAGGTTCTCCCTCTATTTTTCCTAATATAAAGTTACCCCTCCTTGTAGAAAAAATGGGCGGTATCGTTGTAGCAGAGGAATTTTGCTCATCGAGCCGTTTCCTTTATGATCCAGTTGCAGTAGATGAGTGGTCTCTCTATGACATGATACCGGCTATAGCGGATAGATATCTCAAACCGTGCACATGCCCCAGCTTCACTCCAAACATCGACAGAGAGCGGAGAATACTGGACAACGTCAGGGAATTTTCTGCAGATGGTGTTATATACCGATCATTTGCCGGATGTCGGCTGTACCAGATAGAATCGAACCATATAGGGAAGATGCTTGAGGAAAATGGGATACCTATGCTTTATATTGAGACCGACTATACACCGGATAACACTGGTCAGCTCTCCACAAGGATTGAGGCATTTATAGAATTACTTCAAGATAGAAAAACGCAGAGGTAAAGGATGCTTCTCAACCCATTTTCCATTACCATGCTTTCTCTTGCGTTGATATCTTCTATCCTGGCACTATATGGAGGTTTTTGGACTTTCAGGGTAGTGGGTAATTTGAGAAGGCCCATGACATCACATACCAGTCATAATGCACTTGAGAAGAGGATCAATCCGCTTCTTTGGTTTGCCTCGGTAGTTCTAGCCGTGAGGTTGTTCACTTACCCTCTCTTTTATGGGGCCTTGCAGAGCTTTGTCAAAGATATTGACGGGGCCATGTGTATTTACGGGGTTACTCAGGTCTCCCCCCACTTATACAGGTTTCTCGAAATTATCAAGCCGCTGGTCTTCTTTTCCATAGGAGGATGGCTCTTACTGCATTGTTTGACCAGGAAATGCCCTACTCGATCATTACTCTCAAGAAAGCTCTCGTTTCTTCTGTGGGTTACTATCGGTATCCTGGTTGATAGCATGGGGGATCTGTTCTTCTTTCTCAGCATGAATGACAACACTCCGGTGACGTGTTGTACCCCAACGATCGATTCTCCTTACAGGATATCTGTAATTCTATGCAGATATTTATTGGGTCAGAGTTACACGCAACCCCTGTTACTCATTTATTATTTGAGTAATCTCAGTCTTTTAGGAGCAGCAGGGTATGTCATTTGGAAAAGGGGATTAGAAGCAAAGGCAGCCCCCAGGAAAAGGTCTCTTGGGCTTGTCTTTTCCATGGGGTTTGTAAACCTTTTAATTACAGGGCTTGCCCTAATCGAGGTTATCGCCCCAAAGCTGATGAGTTTACCCTATCATCACTGCCCGTTCTGCCTTCTCCAGTATGCGCCGGATAGCTTTCTGATTATCGGCTTTTTCGTGGTTGGTACATTTGGATTTGGATGGGCTTTCGTCTTAGAGGTTATCACAACGGATACGGAAACGGCTGGCAGACTTTCCGTATATTTAGATAAGCTTTACAGGCTTTCTTTTTTATGTTTAGGCCTTTCTCTAGTAATGGTTACGTTCCATATATTGTGGGGGTGTCTGTAAGAACCTCGAGTAGACAAGGAAATAATTGTCTTTATTCGTCCACTTGAGGGCCATACGTGCTGACGTAAGAGGGTGGCATTTCTCATTCGTCATTTTGAAGAAAGCCGGGATTGAGCTGCAACAAAGTTCACATTTATGCCTTTGAGGGAAGGAGAATATATAAAAAGGGAGAATCAATGAAAAGGAGTCATATAATTGTTATTATTTGCATTTTTTTTATGATATTTCATGGTAAATCACTTGCCGAGACCATAGTTCTTGAAGAGATCATTATTAGGGGAGAAAGGGGCGTGAGCCAGGAAGAGTGTCTCGATATCAAGGAAGTCAAAGAGACACCGGCCAGAGATGTGGGGGAGGCCCTCAAGGGTATTGAGGGCGTAAGTTCAATCAGAAAGGGCGCAATAGCCAATGATATAATTGTTAGGGGGTTTCAAAGAGATAATGTCAATGTATTAATAGATGGGATGAGGATCTATGGAGCCTGCCCCAACCGAATGGACCCGAATTCGTTTCATATAGACTTTGCAGAGATTGAGGAGATTTCTGTCATTAAAGGTCCCTTTGATGTCAAGAATTCGGGAAGTCTTGGAGGGATGGTTGAAATCAAGACCATCAAGCCAGAAAAGGGATGGGGCAAAAGCGTAAACGCCTTTGTCGGGTCCTATGAGAATATAAATACCTCCATGAATAAATCTTACAGTGGTGACAAAGTCGATGCCCTTTTTGGCTATATATATAGATACTCCCTTCCTTATAAGGACGGTGATGGTGAAAGAATCACGGAACAATATCCTCCTTATTCAATGAACAGATATAAAGAAAAAGAAGAGGACGACAAGGCGTATTCCATTGATACCTACTGGGGCAAATTTGGATTGCGTTTTCTAAATAATCAGAGGGTGGAGATAGATTATGGTCACCAGGATGCCGAAGATATTATCTATCCATACCTTCTTATGGATGCGGTTTACGACAAAACGGATCGATTGAATGTGACCTATGAGGTTTCAAACCTTTCGAATCGTATTAAGAAGCTGAAGGCTCAATTCTACTGGAATCAAGTAAGGCATGATATGACTGACTGGAGAAGGGAGTCCTCCTCGGGGTTTGATGCGGGATATATGATGAAGACTTACGCTGAAGCGAAGACTTTTGGGGGAAAGGTTGAGTCACATGTTACTCTGAACAGAGGAGAATTGATAGTTGGAGTCGACTACTCCCTCAGGAACTGGGATGCAAAAAACAGATTGCCCACCGGGACACAGAAGATGATGCCAGACGTTGATTCAAGGAATATCGGAACCTACATTGAATATAATCGACACATCGGGGAAGACTTTAGGCTGACCTCAGGAACAAGGTTTGATCACATGAAGACTCATGCCCATGATGATCGCAACGCACTATACAGTCTATACCATGATATTCAGGATACACAAGAGAGTGATTCCTATGGAGGTGGTAATGTTCAGATTCTCTATACTCCGGTGAAAAAGGTCGAACTCTTTGGAGGGTTCGGCTTTGCAACCAGACCGCCAGGCCCGGATGAGAGATATATAGCCCTCGATAGGCCGGAGACGAAGCCGGACTGGGTGGGCAACCCGACACTCGAACCTGTGGAAAACCGGGAGTTTGACTGTGGTATCAAGTACTTTGGGGGTAGATTCTTAGGAAAAACAGCGTTTTTTTATAGTGATATTCAAGATTTTATCACTGTTTATGAGATTCATGAACCGGGCGAGGGTGCCAGGAGTTTCAGAAATGTTGATGCCACGTTCTATGGTGGTGAGGTCAATGTAAACCTTTTTCTCCCTTTTGACCTCCATCTTCAGGGCGGACTTTCCTATACTTGGGCTCGAGACGAGACCTTCAAAAAACCCCTGTCAGAGATACCCCCATTGCAGGGAAGGATTGCAGCAAGATATGAAATAGACGGATATTTTACACAGATCGAGGGTCTCTTTACAGATGACCAGCACAGGGTGGATTCTGACTTAAATGAGGAAAAGACTCCAGGATGGGGGGTAATGAATCTAACAGCCGGGATGAGATATGTGAAATTGGATATATTTGCAGGAATCCATAATGTATTTGATCGACGGTATTTCGAGCACCTCTCATATCAGAGAGACCCCTTCCGTACCGGTATAAAAGTGCCGGAGATTGGACGTAATTTCTATCTGAATCTTGCTTATGCCTGGTAACCTATTGCAAAATGATTTTAGAAATTTTACAATAGTCTAGCTTTATGATGCTTTCAGTATCTTTAGTGTATGCATTTGAGCGGTGTATGGTGTTGCGGGATGCACAAAAGAGTATGGCAAGATTTACAGTACAAATAATCGAAGGTGCAAAAGATACCCCACCTGGCGAGTATTCTTTTTGCTGTCTACACTCCCTCGTTCTCTTTAAAACCAGGATGAAAGATGGTAGGATAGGTTCTATCCTAGTCTGCGACTATAATAACAGTAACCGAGGGGTATGACAGCGGGGATATGATCGATGCAAAAAAGACCTTTTCTAGTGGAAAGTGGGTTACATCCAAAGGGGTCGATGGCCCCGTTTATCTATCAGTGGGGGGGGGGCTAAACCTATTCAGATAGTGGCACAAGAGTGACACTGGGGATTACGACTCAGCTTTATTTCTTTAAATTTCATGTTGAAACCGTCAAATATCAACAGCCGGTTAGTGAGCAGCCTCCCGATTCCCAAAATGAGCTTGATCGCCTCCATTGCTTGCAGGCAGCCAATGATACCTGGGGTTATCCCTAATACAGGGGCAATCGCCGGAGGTGGAGACACAGGGAAGATGCATTTCAGGCATGCTGTTTCTCCGGGTATTATGGTAGTTAAAGCGCCTTCCAATCCAAAAACACCGCCATATATGAAAGGGATATTATTAGTAAGGGCAACTTGATTCAATAGATATCTAGTAGGGAAGTTATCCAATGCATCGAGGATGATATCGCAACCATGCGAAAGGTCAAAGCCATTACTATCGTTTATTTTATCGACTATAGCCTCAACCTTGATATCGGGATTCAACTCTCCTATCTTCTCTTGTGCAGCGGTGGCCTTTTTTCTGCCTATGTCCTTATCTTGATAGAGTATCTGACGATTGAGGTTGCTCAAACTCACCTCATCCTGATCCACAATCCGTAAAGTACCAACTCCTGCTGCTGCAAGGTAGAAAGAGATGGGAGACCCCAGCCCCCCTGCTCCTGAAATGAGAATCTTTGACCTCTTAAGCTTCTCCTGCCCTTCAACTCCTATCTCGTCAATAAGAATCTGCCTGTCATACCTCTCTTTTTCTTTCTCACTGATCATATACTTCATAACCTGTAGGGTGTTTCTGTCTCATTTTGGGGACTCAATAGAGATGCCTACATGTCATTTCTCAGCCTCCTGCAAAAGCTGACATGAAATCCACTTCGTCCCCTTCCTTTAAAGGGGTTTGCATCCCCTGTAGGGAATCTATATTGTCTCCATTGACAAAAATAGAGATCGAAGCAAGCACTTCTCCTTGATTATCACAAAACCTCTCTTTTGAACCCGGAAATCGTTCTTCGAGATTATCGATACACTCTTGAATATCACCTGCATGAAGTTTTAATTCTTCCTTACCATTTGTGAGGTTACACAATTCTCCTGATAGCCTTGCTATGATCATTCTTAACCTCCTCTACTGCTTCCATCCCAGACAGATGTCATCTGGCCTATCAAAGAATATCTTAAACTCTTGGCGGGACTCTTCTCTGACCTTCTCTGCCTCTTCCTCAGTCAGATTATTGGCCTTAATCCATGCCTCCATATGCAGCCCCCCTGGTAGCCACTTCTGAATGACCTCTCTCTCATAAACCCAACGTCTTCCCTTTAAGCCGAGGCTCATCATAATATTTAAAACCTCTTCTCTTTGCCTGTCATCACAATAAATACACATAACGCAATGTTCAAGAGTTGCCCATCTTTGAGGATCGCGATCATATTTGGCGCATGGGATTGTCCCGTTTTCAACATAAGGATCGATTTTCCGAGCCATATAATGGATCTCTTTTTTTTCTCCAATGAAGACCCACTTTCCCCAGTGCTTCAGGTATTCCTTATTGGTTAATTGTTTGCCGTTGTAAGTCATGTATGATGGGGGTCCATTAGAATTCTTGAAATAGTCTTTATTCAGAATGAATATGTACCAGGACTCAGGCCTGTCGAGAATCATCTTTCCCTCCTATGATGATAAATATCATTTAAAAGAAAACCTAAAAAAAGTAAAGAGAAAAATGGTTTTAATTTACGGTATTGAGTTCGTGCCCTGCAAAAAGAGGGAACCCCTAACACAATAGTACAGACAAAAAGGCAGAGAGCACACCAAATACAGTTGGTTATCTAAATTCACGAAATGCAAAGAGGGGAGAAGTAATTATGGCGCAAAACACTACCGTAGTTGTAACAAAGGTACATAAGTAATTATAATGAATGATAAAAACATGCTTGATCTTAAGATGAATATACAAGTATTACTATCTTGTGTCAAGTGAAAAGAGCCCACAACACATCTGGCTTTTGAGTTCGTCTATGCCGAGAGGGATATATTTTCCAATCCCTAGCATGTGCAATTATATTCCCCCGAAAAAGTGGACACGGTGTTAAGCCGCCATTTTAAAGACCTCGTATTGACAAGGGTTCATATACTGTAAAGCCGAATGACGACGTTGTCTATTATAAAATAATTCGATGTAATCGAACAGGCTAGCTT
>JAXHVA010000093.1:0-16913 GCA_034189035.1 Thermodesulfobacteriota bacterium | reverse complement strand
AGCTTTCCGGAGAACGGTAATGTGAAGTTTTCAAATTCAAGTTGCTTTTCTGAGCGTCTGTACATGATTTTTCCGCCGATTGGTGCAAGGGTTTTTGAAGAAACATGCAAAATTGCTTGCATTTTCGGCCAACCTATCAACACATTAACGCTTATTCAGCAGGCCTTAACTATTTCAGGCATTAATGTGAGGTTATCCCATGTTCTTTCTTAATGCTCACTAAAATGCTCAGACAATACACGCATCAAAATTTAACCGCCATTGAAGCAACTCTTTCCAAAAAGCTGAACTGTTATTAAAAATTCTACTATCAAACACAAAAGGGGAGATGGCCTAAAGGGGTACTATTTGCCTATTTCATTGAGGTGTTTTCTGGCAAAGCCAATGGTCGGATCCAGACTGAGGGCCTTTTGAAACATTGGTATAGCCTTTTTTATCTCCCCTTTTTCTTTAAGATTTACGCCTATATTTGCATAGTCGATTGCAGATTTGGGGTCGATCTCAATGGCCTTTTTGAAGCATTCGATTGCCTGATCATGCTCTTTGAGTTTAAAATAGCAGAAACCCATCAGGTTATAGATATCTTTCCTCTCTGGTTCTGCTTCTTTTGCTCTTTTAAGTGCTATTATTGCCTCTGAGTATCTCTCCATTTCCTTGTAACAGAG
Organism: Thermodesulfobacteriota bacterium; assembly: GCA_034189035.1. GTDB lineage: Bacteria > Desulfobacterota > UBA8473 > UBA8473 > UBA8473 > JAUXFK01. The sequence goes on along the minus strand of JAXHVA010000093.1, from coordinate 16,248 downwards.
ACCCAGATGATACTGTATACTGCCCAGGTCCTCATATTGAGCTCCACAGCCCAGTGCTTTTTTGAGATGCTCAAGAGCAAACGCGAGGTTCTGCATGCCCAGATTACAGATTCCCATATAGTAATAGATAGGGCTTTTATTTGTAAAAAAACTCTCGGCAAGATTCATCATGGTTAGCCCATCATCATACTCTTCAATGTTTATATGACTTAGCCCCATATAGAAATATAGATCCCCCAGAGGAAGCTCTTCGGATTGTAGTTTTAAAGCATCATGAAATCTGTCGATGGCCTCTATATAATCTCTGAGGCCAAATTCACAGAGACCCCTATAATATTGGAGCATTGCTGAAGAGGGGATATGCTTTTCAGCCTCATCTAGAGCAGAGCTGGCTTTTGTTATTTCATTCATACGAAGGTGGCATAATGCCTTGGAAAGAAGCAGAGCCCCTTTATCTTCAAAGCCTTTATTCTTTTCTAGCAATCGATTGAAATTTTTTAATGCCCTGCGATAGTCTTTTTGATTAATCAGCTCCATACCAAGATGAAAAGAGATGCTATCTGCATCTTTTTGTCGATCGTTTACTTTCAGTGTGTCTTCCATCAGTGCAAAAGATTCGTCATAACAATCCTTACAGTCGCTTCCTTTTTTCTTATCTGTTTCGGTTATATTAGAAAAGTCCTGGAAGATATTTTTGGAATAGAGTTTTGCAACAGAACGGTCTGGAACCATCGCCCTGAAACAACTGTAGGCATTGCCGTCTTTTTCACTCAATACAACAGATCGACATCCAAAAAGAGGACCTTTTATAGGGGCATTAGCCCATGTCATAATATTATCGAATACAGTATGAACTCCCAGAGTATATAAGACTGCTCTCAGGTTTTCTTCTTGTGTCAGTTTCAGGTAGATTCTTTCCTTATCACTTCTTATGGTATCTTTAATTATGGAAAGGGGAAAATCCCCTGGGATATAAACGCTGGGGATCATCATCCGTTCTCTCAAATAATTCATATATTTATGTAAAAATTGCAAATCATTCCTCTCTTTTAAGATAAGAATCGGTAGGATCATAATACGCGAAACGCCCTGGTGAAGATATCCTTCATTGTTAAACAAGTTGATTCTTGTAAAAAGTGTATTATAAATATTTTCAAATGGATCTTCGGGAGGTAATGGATGTACAGGATGGATATTTATCCTATAGAACGGGAAACCCTTAAGAAAAGAGGATACCTCTTTTAAAATCACCTTTATTACATCGAAATCCTTTAGTATATCTTCTGAAAGAAGGTAAATATCCGAGTGAATATCCAGATAAGGGAAAATGTCAACGAGACTTACTTGAAACTTGCGTTTAGAAGCATCCCTTGTCTGTTTATCCATAAGGGCATAAATGTTTTTAATAGAAATATCCGGCATGATTATGACACCCTTCTCTTTGCGCCATCCAGGGATTCCTTTTCCCAGATGGAGCGTATCTTCTTGATCTCCTTAAAAGACAGGTATTTGGTCTCGTACTGCTTTCCGATAGAAATATATAAAGGAGCGGCCTTTTCTAGGGGTTGGATCCCGTATTTTTGTTGAGAGTTTAAAACCTCTGTACCAAAATAGAGTTGCATCTGTTGGGAGTTAGAATTTCCTCTTATCTTCACATCATTATCCTTAAGAAATTGAAGTGTTTTCATAGCATCAGCGAAGGTTTCATTGGGCAGACCGTATTGAGTAAATAATTCGACATCTATTTCGTTTTTTTTTGTTAATCGTATCGCTCTTTCCATGTCATCCAATGAGAGGTCTTTTTTGAGATGCTTTAGGACATTTTCTGAAGCGGATTCTAACCCATAAGCAATAAGATACACCCCTGCATGCTTCATCTTCTTTAAAAGCTCGTCATCAATAAGATCTACCCTGGTCTCTAGCCAGATCTGTATATGTATTCCCTTTTGAATGATCTCTTCCATCAATCGATCTACTCTCTCGATATTGATAGAAAAACTCGGGTCGGCGAACCAGAACCTCTTTATCCCCTTTTTATAGACCCATTCAATCTCCTCAATTACCCTTTCAATAGAATGAAACCGAACCTTTCTTTTAAAGGCATTCGGCGTATAACAGAAGATGCATCCATAAGGACATCCTCTGGAAGTAAGCATTATTGCTTCCTCAGTATTGGAGAAGTCAATAAGGCCGTCTTGAAGGTAGGGGGAGGGATACCTGTCAAGCTCTTTAAAAGGAACGATTTCGTCTCCGTCACAAAACAGATGGTCGTTGTCCCTGCAGGAACTCCCAGGGATAATATTATTCTCACTTTCACTTCGAATCGCCTCAGCAATATTTAAAAGTGCGATTTCACCTTCATCTCTACAGATATAATCGATAAACCTGATCGATTCAAGGGCTGAAGAAGGCATAAAAGTAGCCTGAGGTCCTCCGATTGCAATTTTTATATTCGAATCAAATGACTTTATTAATTTTGCAATGCCTATAACATAGAGGATATTCCTTTGATAGGTAGAGAAACCAACCAATCTGGGTTTAAAATCATTGATAATTGAATGGAGAATATGAAGAGAAAAGGGAGTATTTTCTCCGATATTTAGAATTTTTACCTTGAATCCTTTCTCCTTTAAGAAAGCTCCGATATAGGCCAAAGAGATAGGAACCGCAGGTGGAATAAAAGGGTTTATTTCGAATAATAGTATATTCATAAGTTATTATCAGTAAAACAGAGGTTATAGATCTTATTATTTAATTAACTTTCTATCAATTCATTAGAGGCAAGTCAATGAAAAAAAAGTGTTGCGAGTTTGTGAAACAATTTCACATTGATTAGAAAAGTTTTCATAATAATTAGTAATACTCATCAAATATTTGAGTGAAAGACCTAGAGAAAAAACCTGACATCTTAATTAAGCATTTCTATAGAGAACAGAGTCGAACTCTTTACGATGAGGTTTTTATATGCCTGTTCAAAAGCTATTTGGCATGAAAATTGCTTTCATTAAATCAAAAAAATGGCTATTGATTTTGATTCGAAAAATTATGAAAAGTATCGATACCAAAAAATAAGAGAAAAAATATTCAGTATAGTACGTCATAATACGATTCTCTTGGTTAATTATAGATAAACTTCATATACTTGGAATTAACTCGATATTCATTTGAATAAAAAAATCGTTTGAAAAAGGCAACCCAATCGAAAGTATGGCACGCAAAGCTTCTGGCCTAAGTCCTTTTTTAGGATATGGTAGCAGGGCTACCGGCGAATGCAGTATCTCCTGATGACTGCACTCGATTCGGCAAAAAAAAGGAGGTACTGTAATGGTTAATGGAAATGTAATATTACGCAGGAAAGCTATATTTTTTGTTTTCCTATTTTTTTTGTTCATAAAAGAGGGCTATGCATTAGATGTAACTCTTCAATGGGATGCCAATATACAGCCGGATCTCTCCGCCTATAATATTTATTATAAGGAAGATTCTTCCGGTGCACCTTACAATGGTACGGGCGCTACAGAAGGAAACTCCCCAGTTGTTATGTCGCTAGCGCAAGATGAAAGTTCAGATCCAAACACAGTTGAGTTTACGCTACATGGGTTATCAGATGTTAAAACTTACTATTTTACAGTTACATCCGAAGATAACCAAGGATATAAGAGTGCCTATTCCAATGAAGTAAATACAGACTTTACGGGGAATTTGCCGCCGATAGCTGATGCAGGTGCAGATCAGGTGGTAAATGAGGGAGTTTTGGTGACATTAGATGGGGGTAATTCTACGGATCCAGATGACGGAATAGAGGCGTATAATTGGGTTCAGACAGGTGGTACTACGGTAACCCTTTCAGATTCTACGGCAGTGAGGCCGACATTTGCAGCGCCAAATGTTGGGTCAGGAGGTGAATCCTTGATCTTTGAACTGAATGTTACTGATAAAGGGGGTCTGAAATCTTCCGATACATGTATCATAAATGTGACAGACCTTGGCGATAATACCTCCCCTACTATTTTGAGCTGTAAGATTATTGACCATCGGACAATCGAAATTATATACAGTGAAGATGGTATGCAAAACACTTTGGACGAAGCCAACTACAGTTTCAGTCCTTCCTTAAACTTTGCTTCTTCAGATAGCGATATTACAAAGACAGAAGGAAATACCTATCGACTTTTAATGGCGTCCATTCCAGAGTTTACGATCATTAATTTGGTTGTGAATAATATAACGGATGCAGAAGGTAATCCAGTGATCCCCCATCACACGACAATCAATGACGATGATGACGATGATGTTGCAGATGACTGGGAGAGCTTCTATCAGGTAGATAGCCCGGCCGAAGATGCAGATTACGATGACTTAAATAACATGGAAGAATACAATTATGGTCTCAATCCCAATAATCCTGATACAGATAATGATGGTTTGCCAGACGGATGGGAGGTCAGTTATGGTCTTGACCCAACTGATAGCAGCGGGATAGAAGGCGGAGAAGGAGACCTCGATGGGGATGGCTGGACAAATTACGAGGAGTATCTCTATTCTTTCGAACCTAATAATCCTGAATCACCGGTAGCCATTCCCCCGGAAATTGTAGAGACTATTCCACACAATAATGCAGGAATCACCGATGCAACACGTGTGCCATCAGACACCTCTATCTGTGTTCGTATAGAAGACGATAATGGAATAGACATAACTGATACCTCGAGCATTGTCTTCAACATTGGAGTAGACAATGAAGGTATCTATTCAAGAGATTTGAGTAATCATGAGGTGGTTCGTATCGTTAAGCTTGCCCTAGATGATGATGATACCGCGGTTACAAACCTTTGGGTCGTCTATGACAGATCTAAAGACATCAAGGGTCAATATCCATTCGGTACCAGGGTGGACGTGATTATAGATGTAAAGGATAATCGATATAGTAGTACTAGTCTCAGCTACAGCTTTAAGGTAGAAAGTGAGGAGCAGCACAACTATGCCAATGATCCCGCCAATATACCAGCCTCTTCGGAATCGACTGAGGAAGGTATGGTGACCATAACGGTTACAAGCGAAAATGAGTTGAATGGATTCAAGGTTATATATGATGGAAGTGAACCGATAAAGCCCCGGCTTGGACCTTATGACGAAATTCCATCGTTGAGATTTATGCGTTTGATCTCCATTGCTTCTCCCTTAAATTTACAACCATCAACGATATTCAATAATCCTGTCAAGCTCATCATGCCCTATCCTGGTAGGATATCGGTTAAGAAGCTCAGACTCTATCTATATAACGGAAACGAGTGGGTGTATGCTTGTAGCTCATATAAATCCGGTAGTGTCATTCAACCGGGAGGTGAAGGATGGATCGTTCCTGAGTCAGTAGTATGTAATGACAAGACAGATCCTCAGACCCTGGAGGTTCAGATTTATCATTTCTCAGGTTTTCAGGCTAGTTATAATAGCAGTGTACAGGCCGGATACAGTAAGGCAAGTATTAACAGTGAAGGAGATAGAGATAGTAGCACCAGAGGATATTTTGTTCCAATAGCAGCCTTTGGGTCTCCAATAGAGCCCCATATAGAGGTTTTAAAGGACTACAGGGACTCTTTTCTGCTTATGCATAAAACCGGTCAGAGTTTTACTCGGATGTACTACAGATGATACAGTCCTCCTATCGCTGATTTCATCGCAAAACACGAAAGTCTGAAAGCTAACAGTAAGGGCTACACTCTACCTGTTGGTAGGAATGAGCTATATAGATACTATTCATTAAGAATACATCTGTATAGCTCATCTTACTTTTACTTTTGAGGCTTATATGGGTATTCATCCCGCACTATTTCAAAGGCTCTGGCCTTTCTGTGGCTATGAACCCTGCAAGAGGGAGATTAGAACCAAGAGAAAGAGCCATCAACGTAGCAAAAAAAACAAGTAATGTCACTCGATCAATCGGCAGGGAAAAGATGCATGCTTAATCTATCAAAAGTCGTGTATGCTCAATCTCTTTTAGGAATTCATCCAGAGTAATGATTCTAAAAAGGGGATATATTGGTGACTTACGATAGAGCCTAATCGCGTTATCATGGAGTTCCCTCCTAGGCGCAGCACAACAGTCCTCGATAATAACAACACGAAAGTCATTGGCCAGACCATCCCAAGCAGTAAGCATTACACACACATGAGTATTCATGCCGCATACTACAAGCATATCCACCTTAAGGGTTCTCAGGGTCATATCAAGGTCTGTCCTGAAGAATGCACTAAACCGCCTCTTCTCCAGAATCATATCCCCTGCTTCTGGTGCCAACTCATCTATTACCTCAACCCCTTCTGTCCCACGGATAGGGCCGGAACGCATCTTACCTCCAAACATAAAATCCTGAGACAGGAAGCTGTCGCATGCATATATAATCGGAATGTTTGCACTCCTGCTTTCTTTTAAAAGCCTCTGGATATTCCATATTACACCCTCATGCTTTGCCTTAAGGGTGGGGTTGCTGCCAACCCCATCCTTCAACATGTCGACTACAATTATTGCCGGTTTCATTTACTGTATTCGTAAAATCCCCTTCCTGTTTTTCTTCCGAGATAGCCGGCTTCTACATACTTCCTTAAAAGGGGACATGGGCGGTACTTTGGGTCGCCCAATTCAGTATGAAGTACCTCCAGTATGGCCAGGCATGTATCCAATCCGATAAGATCGGCTAGTGTGAGAGGCCCCATAGGGTGGTTCATCCCAAGCTTCATCACTGTATCTATTGCCTCTGGTTTCCCAACCCCTTCGTAGAGGGCATAAACCGCTTCATTTATCATTGGAAGCAGAATCCTATTGGCAATAAACCCGGGAAAGTCCTTTGCTTCTGCTGGGGTTTTATCCATCTTTTGTGTAAGTTTCATCACTGTATCAAAGGTCTCATCAGAGGTAGTCAGCCCTCTGATAACCTCTACTAATTGCATCATAGGCACAGGGTTCATGAAGTGCATGCCGATAACCCTGTGGGGTCTTTTGGTTACAGAGCCGATCTTTGTAATCGAGATAGATGATGTGTTACTCGCCAATATCACCTCTTCCTTACATATCTCATCGAGTTTCTTGAAGATATCAAGTTTAACAGGAAGGTTTTCTGTGGCAGCTTCAACAACAAAGTCGGCTTTTTCCATATCTTCTAAAGTAGTGGTACCTGAGATTTTCTTCAATATCTCCTCTTTCTTTTCTGGAGTAATCTTCTCCTTTTTGAGCAGTCTGTCCAGGCTTTTGGATATAGAGGATATTCCTCCCTTTACAAAATCATCCTTTATGTCATTCATTATAACGTCGAACCCAGTAGTCGCTGCAACCTGGGCGATCCCGCTTCCCATCTGCCCTGCGCCAATAACTCCAAAAGTCTTGATATCCATATAGCTCCTCCTTTTTTATAATCATCAAATCTGGTTATCAACTCCCCATTTCTACGATAATAGCAGCCCCTTGCCCTCCGCCAACGCATAGGGTTGCCAGACCCAAATGAGAGCCTCTTTTCTTCATTTCATATAACAGTGTAATCAGTATCCTTGCACCACTGGCACCTATGGGATGGCCCAGCGCAATAGCCCCGCCATTAACATTTACATTGTTTAAATCCCATTCCATCTCTCTATTCACATACAATGCTTGGGCTGCAAATGCCTCATTTGCCTCTATTAAGTCTAGGTCTGAAACGATGAGCCCCGCCTTATCCATAGCTTTTTTACTTGCAGGGACAGGGGCGGTACCCATAATGGATGGATCAACAGCTGAAGTTGCGTAAGATTTTATCTTAGCCATTGGTTCTATGCCCAATTCCTTAGCCTTGTCTGCGGACATGATTAAGAGTGCACCAGCACCATCGTTGATACCAGAGGCATTGCCCGCTGTGACTGTCCCGCCTTTTTTAAATGCCGGCGACAATTTTGCTAATCCCTTTTTCGTGGTTTTAGGTCTAGGATGCTCATCAGTATCGAAGACCTTTATATCTCCTTTTTTTTGAGGGATCTCAACAGGTACGATCTCATCTTTAAATCTTCCTCCTTCTATGGCCTTAGAAGCTTTGATTTGGCTTCCAAGGGCAAATTCGTCCTGCTCTTCCCTTGTAATCCCAAATCTCTCTGCTATATTTTCAGCTGTAATTCCCATATGGTATCCATTGAATATATCCCATAGGCCATCATACACCATGAGGTCAACCATCTTGTCGTCGTTCATCCTGATTCCCCAACGGGCTTTTTGAATGGCATAAGGTGCCCTGCTCATATTCTCCATACCACCTGCAATAACTATCTCAGCGTCTCCTACCATTATTGATTGAGCTGCTAAAAGTACAGATTTGATACCGGATGCACATACTTTATTAACAGTGAATGAGGGGACTTCCAGGGGTAGCCCAGCACCTATTGCTGCCTGTCTAGCAGGATTTTGTCCTAAGCCTGCCTGTAAAACATTCCCAAATATTACCTCGTCTATTTGATCGGTCTTTAGCCGGGTCTTTCTTATTACCTCTTCTATGACCTTGACTCCTGTGTCTATGACAGAAATGCCTTTAAGGGAACCGCCAAAAGTACCTATCGCAGTCCTGATACCACATGCAATTATAACCTCTCTCATCTTTAACCTCCTGTTCGAACAGATCGTATCCTTTTGTAAATAATCATTTGTTCTGGATCAGTGCCTTTATTTTTCTTCCACCAAAGGAGTAATTACGTTCAATGCTTTGGGTACAACCTCTAGAGAGAAAGGTGTCTTGCAGATAAATTCACCGTCTCCATAGAAGTCAAGTGGCATATCGGATTCAACTGAGAGATATCTTGTTCGATAATTCCTGACCTCGGAAACTCCGATATGCCCTCCTTTAAAGACCCTGGGGAACATATACAATAACTTCAGTTTATTTATTCTCTTGATTAAACATATATCCAAAATCCCATCATCTATCTGTGCATTTGGGGTAATATACATCCCTCCTCCATATGATCTCGTATTGCCAAAGGCTGCAAGAAGGATCTCTCCTTCAAATACCCCTTTTTCAAAATGTATCTTTACCCTTTTAAATCGAAAACCCGGGATCTTTAAAATAGCTCCTAGCGTGTAAGCAAATCTGCCTTTTAAGAATCGAAGCTTGTTATTTACCAACCGATTGACCTCTGAATCAAAACCGATTCCACCTACACCCAAATAATATCTGTCCTCATTTACCCGAACAGTGTCTATGCATTCTTGATGGCCTCTACTTATATTTTGAATGGCCTTCGAGATATCATTCTCAATCCCAAGATGATGGGCTAAGTCTCCTCCTTTGCCCATTGGGATAATCCCTAGCGTTATATCTGTACCGATGATACCGTTTGCAACCTCGTTTATTGTACCATCACCGCCGCATGCAATGACCCTTTTAAAACCATCCTGTTGTGCTCTCTTCGCAAGTTCTTCTGCATATCTTGGATATTGACTGAGAAAGAAGCGATAACTGATCCCTTCTTCTTTTAAAATCCTTTGGATATCAGGTATATATTTTCTATACTTTCCACCGCATGAAGCGGGATTTGTGATTACCATAGTTCTCATGCATTTCTCCTGATTCTGGCCAGTCGAGAAATTACTATCAAATTAAACAGAATTTTACAAGGTCTTTTTTTCTTGCAAAAAAACCGTAATTAGGTTAATTGTTCGAAACATCGTCAGATAAACTTTAATCGTTATCGATTCTAGACATTCGATCCTTTACTTTGATATTAAAAAGAGATGTTGCAAGGAGGCTGGAGATGGTTAGGCAAAAATGGATGAGAGCTTTCTTTATACCGATTATTCTATTTGGGGTTTTGCATTGTAAAGATGGGAGTAAAGAACCCATACAGGATATAAATAAAAATCAAAACCTTATAAAAGCAGAATATGGCGATGTCTTGATAGATAGCTCCATCGGTGATGCAAGCAACCTTATTCCCATGCTAGCATCAGATAGCGCATCTCACAGTATTTCGGGTTTAATATTCAATGGACTGGTAAAATATGATAAGAAACTGAATATAGTCGGTGACCTCGCAGAATCATGGGATGTATCGGAAGACGGTTTGACCATTACCTTTCATTTAAAAAAAGGGATTAAATGGCAGGACGGTGTCGAGTTTACTGCCAATGACGTTATGTTTGGATATAAGACAATAATAGACCCTAATACTCGTACCGCATACGCAGGAGATTACTTGGAAGTTAAGGAGGCTAATATCATTGATAAATACGCCTTTCGAGTACGTTACAACAAACCTTTTGCCCCTGCACTGGCAAGTTGGGGAAGTTCTGTGATTTTACCTGAACACCTTTTAAAAGGACAAGATATAAACACCTCACAGTTGAGTCGTCATCCCATAGGTATAGGCCCTTACAGGTTTAAGACGTGGAGTACTGGGGAGAAGATCGAATTGGTATCGAACCACGATTATTTTGAGGGAAGGCCGTATATCGATGGGTATGTATTTCGGATTATACCGGATCCTGCAACAACATTTTTAGAACTTAAGGCCGAGGGTATAGACATGATGGGATTAACCCCTTTACAGTTTAAGAGACAGACAGATACAGATGAGATAAAGAGGAACTTTCAAAAGTACAAGTATCTTACCTTCGGTTACACTTACATTGGATATAATCTTACAAACACGACCTTTCAGGATAGGCGGGTACGTCAGGCGATCAGTTATGCGATCGATAAGCAGGAGATCATAGACGGCGTACTGTTGGGCCTTGGCAAGGTCGCAACAGGCCCTTATAAACCAGGAACCTGGTATTACAACCCGAATATAAGACGATACCCCTATAACCCCAGCAAGGCAAAGCGATTACTGAAAGAAGCGGGCTGGATAGATACGGACAATGATGGTATACTGGACAAAGAAGGAATCCCTTTTCGTTTTACTATCATAACAAACCATGGCAATGAACAAAGAAGGCAATGCGGGGAGGTTATACAGCATAGGCTCAAGAAGGTGGGCATAGAAGTAAAGCTCAGGGTCATCGAGTGGGCGGCCTTCATCAATGACTTTATCGACAAGAGAAACTTTGAGGCTGTGATTCTCGGATGGTCGACAGGGCCTGAACCTGATCTATACGATGTATGGCATTCAAGCAAAACTGGATTTAAAGAACTCAACTTTATCTCATATAAGAACGAAGAAGTGGACGAGCTTATATTAAAGGGGAGGCATACCTTCGATAAGGAGCACAGGAAAAGGGCTTACTTTAAGATACAGGAGATATTGGCCGAAGACCAGCCTTATACATTCCTTTATGTTCCCTATGCCTTGCCTATCATCCACAAGAGATTTAAAGGTGTTGAACCTGCTCCTATAGGATTATACCATAATTTCATTAAATGGTATGTGCCAAAGGCAGAGCAGAAATACAGGATGCAACAGTGATATTTTTTCGGTAAGAACGGATAAGTGCCCATCAAAAATATTTACCTTTTTTGACCAAGTAGGTCAGATGAGATGAGTTCAGATGGGCACTTATTCGGAGTTTATTTTAAGATAAATGTATTAGAATTTAAAGATAAGGTCTAACTGTATCCTGTCCTCGTCTTTCTGCCCGTCCATGCTTTCATCTTCACGCTTGGTTGAGAACAATGTTCCTTTGACATGAATATTACTGGCAAGCAAATACTGGCCCTGAATACAATGCCCTTTGTTATTTGTTCCTCCGCCATGAAAATCCGAATCTACGAATACAGCCGGGAATGCATAATCTTCTAATTCTTGATAGAAGTATTTTGTATACCAATCTCCCTTTTTCTTCTTGTTACCCAGTGAAAAGCCGATTAGCCATCCAGTATCGCGATCATCACCTGAGTACGCTTTGAGATCTGGAGGGTTACTGTCTCCAGGGTCAGCTCCTTCTTCGATAAGCTCATCGACATCGGCATCAGCGTTCATTATGAAACTTCCGAAGAGCGAAAAGGGCTTGGGGAATAGATCTTTTAACTTGAGTTTTGCTACCAATTCCAAACATCTGAACTCATTTAAGAGATTACCCTGGTTATCAAAGACCATCTGTTGGCTATGTGTATTATTGTATCCCAGAAACTCCGACTTGTCGCTCAGTATTCCAGATTTCCACTTCATTGCATCCATGTTAATAAAGTCATAAAAACTCCCGGCAATATCAAGCTTTACATCCTTGCTTGGTTTCATTGTTATACCTGCCTGATATGCAAGCAGGGTCGGATCCTTATCTGTATCTTTGATATCCAATTCCTCTATGATCCATTGACCCAGGTTAAAGAAGATATCCACGTCGTCACTCACATCAAAATCGAGACATTCAGAAACGCCTTCAGGTTTAACATCCGAATCCCATACCAAAGATGTCGTGAGCAAGGGATTCGCATGCTTCCCTCCTATAATTTTTACTGTATCATTTGGCTTCCAGGAAGCATAGGCCCTGTCTATAAAAATTCCCTTGCCCCTTGCATGTTCATCAAAACTCTGGTTCGTCGTATTCTGATAACCTGATCCGGAAGCCAGTCTGAATCCAACCTCTGTATTTTCTGTTGTCTTTGCCTTCACTCCAAACCGAATACGATACCGCTCTCTATTACGGCCATAATCATCGTCACCCGTATCCCTCCATTGTGTATCATGGCGAAGCCTTAGATCACCTTTAAAACTCATCTTCTCTAAAACGTTGAGGTGTTTTTCCTTTGTTGAATGAGACGCCTTAACCTCCTTTGCTTCATCCTCAGTAATGACACCCTTTTCCTTCAGGATATCAACAATATCACCTGCTATAGTCTCACTATTGGTTAAAAGCATGAAAAAAACAAAAAGCAATACTATAAAATACACTTTTTTCATCTATTTCCTCCTATAAAAATCGATCTGAATATAAAATTGAAATCAAAGAAAGAACACTATCCACAGTAGGCTTATAATCACCCCCTTTGCATGGTGATTTGGCAAGTAGATATCTTCTATGCACATAGGTTAAGGCAAAAATATTACAGATTGATTACAATCCTGTTAATCTTTTGATGCAATCTGATGTGTCTGGAAAAAAGGGCACAAGCTTTACGTTTTCGATAGACCATGCCTGCCCGACCCCCCCCTTTTTCAATAAGATGTTTTGCCTTTTTTTAATTATTTTAAATAGTTATAGATTTACTCTGGATTGAGGTTGAGACCTTTCGGCTTAAAACGGACTATTCCAAAATGGCACAATGCTTCCAACTCATTGAATGAATTATATTTTATTTAGAAGTATGCCAAATTGGGATGCTGATAGGGAGAATAAAGGTTTTCCCTCCTTATTTTTTCCTTTCTGATCCGTATCCATAATATATTGATATTATACATCTTTTTCAGCCGTTCTCCTTGAATACGCGTTTCGGTATAATAATTGCTGAAATGGATTATATAAAGAGCTTTTATTACCGTTTGATCGTAGGAAATCTTCAACTTCTCCATACAACCTCAATATACCAAATACTGAAACAGGGTGAATGTCATGAAAATACTGGCTGTTGATGATGAAATCGTAAAACTTGAGAGTTTAAAAAGGGGCTTAAAGATAATGGGTTATGACGTAGTTGAGGCATTGGGTGCTGATGAAGCCCTTAGGGTGTTGAATACTAAAAAAAATGGGGTTGGTCTGGTTTTAATCGATTATACTATGCCGGGAATGAACGGGCTTGATCTATTGAAAAATATTCGGAAGTTTCATGCCTGTTTGCCTGTAGTAATAATGACAGCCTACCTGGAGGATGGATTAGTAGGTGAGGCCTTACAGAACAATTGTAACACCCTTATCGAAAAGCCCTTCAGCCTTGATCAATTGATACAAACAATTGAAGGAGTTCTTGACAATCATCATTAAAGACAGACTTTTTCATAGATCCTTTAGCTGATTTTATTGAGAGGTCTGATTGAACAATTTAAAAAGAAAGGAAGTACTGGATATGGCTATAAGAAAGATTTGTAATTTAACCCTTCTTTTATTCGTTTTACTTCTTTGTTGGACAGCGCTCTCCATAGCAGAGCGCAAGAAACCAAAGGTCATACTGAAGATGGCGAGCAATGCCCCGAAAGATATCGGTGTTGAAGTCTATATCAGAAAACAGGTCTCTCCGGGTGTCAAGAGAGTAAGCAATGGAGAGGTGGTTATCGATTGGTTCCATGGTGGCATAATGGGGGACAATAGGGATTGGATATCAAAGATGCAGATCGATCAGCTTCAAGGTGCGGCTCTGGACGGTTCCGGAATACATCTGGCATGCCCTGAGGCCTACATTTTTCAGCTCCCTTTCATCTTCTATGACTTTAATGAAGTTGCATATGTAAAGGAAAAGCTGAGAAGCAGAATGGATAACAGTTTCCAAAGAAACGGATATAAGATGCTTATGTTGTTTGATCAGAGTTTCGACAAGATCTATTCGACGAAAAGAGAACCACGGACACTAGAGAATCTTGCTAAGATCAAATTTGCAGCATACGCTGGTTTAGTTGAAAATGAGATCATAAAGGCCCTTGGGGCAAATCCAATCCCAATGAACGTGCCAGAGATTGTCTCTTCAACAAGGGCAGGGATATGTAATGGGCTTTTTTCTCCTGCCCTGTGGTATGCGGGCAGCCAGCTTTATACAATAGCAAAGCATGTAACGGTTTCCAATATCAGATATACCCCGGCTTGTATGACGGTTACAATGAATGCGTGGAATAGAATATCTGAGAATCATCAAAAGGCCATTGAAGATGTGATGCGTAATTTAGAACCGGGACTGGATCAGAACCTTAAGGACAGTAATGCAAATTGTCATAGAGCAATGGTCAAGTATGGCATGAATGAGATTAAGTGGACCCCAGATGAAGTTGAGGTATTTAAGAAGAAGACAAGACCAGTGTGGGATAAACTAGTTGGTAAGGTATACACCAGAGACCTCTTGAATGAAATATTAGAGTATCTAGAGGAGTATCGTTCAAAAAAGGCTACATAATGAGTTACTATCGAGAAATTAGCATATATATGGTGGAATGAACTTGATAGATGATTTATTGAAGAACATACAAAAGTACAAAAGCTTCATGCATTTTTACCTGTAGTTAATTATGACAGCTTATCAGGAGGGTGGGTTATGAGGTGAGACCTTACTGAAAAATCGTAACAGTCTTACCGAAAAATTCTCAACCTCGATTAATTGAATACAGACAATTAAATGAGTGCTTGACAATAATTATTAAAGACGGAATTTTTCATAAACTCTTTACGATTCTGAGAGGAGCCATTGGATGAGGCGCTCCTACGTCTGCTTACGGCTATTGCGGTAAAAATTACGAGTATTTCATGATAGGGGAGAGGGCATTTAAGCATGACCTAGCAAGGCTTCCGGGGAATCTTGAGGAGTCCATCGATTATGACTATTCTTATTAAGGTTATTAATAGAGGTCTTCGATGTTGCTATGCAGTCCTGGCCGGATTACTACCATGATCTTACTATGAAAAGATATGAATATAGATAGAGGGATTACAAAAGATGAGGCCCTTGATCTGATTAGTGGGTTTATGATTTAGACATGCGAGATCGGGATGTTTACCCCAAGGTTTGCAAGAGAAGGGGTGCAAGGTATTAGCAGCACATGATATAGACTCTGGGTGGGTTAAACCCGATGGATCTGATGCGTGCAATGATATGATTATTGACCTAATGCAGGCTACAAGGCTTGTCCGTGTGGCGAATCCAACATTTAGTTTCAGATTGAATCTGAAGGTCAAAGAGGAGGTTATGAGGGAGTGTTTTGAGTGTATCAGGCAGCGTCTTGGCTATCCCTCCATGCGCAACGACCCTTTCCTGATACACAATGTCATGAACTGGCATGGACATTCCCTAGGGGAGGCAAGGACATGGGTGCCCCAGGCATGCATGTTCCCTTGCCCCACCCACCACCAAGCATGGTTTTCAGCCTTATCGTATGACTTGAGCAACGGCAAATACTTAAAGACATAGGCCGCTCTAGATTTGGGTCATGCTCGGTTCAATACGCTTTATTGAAGGAAGGAAACAAGGTTATGATGTTTTGATGAAGTGTATTTTTCCTGTTTTTCTCTAATAGAAAGGAGGATTTTATAGATGGCAAAGGTTGAAATAAAGAAAAATGAAAAGGAGTTATTGGAAGATCGACAGTACTGGTGGTGGGCAGAGAAGAAGAGATCCCCTAGGCTCAATTATTTGAGGAAGGGGGTATGGTCCAAGGCCACCA
>JAXHVA010000092.1:0-16927 GCA_034189035.1 Thermodesulfobacteriota bacterium | reverse complement strand
TAATACACCTTTTTTCTCCTGATTGAACACACACAGCATTTAATTTTCTTTCGAATTATCGATTTTAGAGGGAGTACTCTCCGTCATAATGAAAATCGATTCACAAATTACTTCTTCGAAAAAGCCTCGTTCGATAGTCCGGCCTGAGTGGCCTTGGATTGTGCGCACTCGAGCATAGCCTGTGAAACATCAACGGCATACACTCTGGCACAGCGTCGTGCTCCTTGGATAAAGAAAGTCCCGGTTCCAGGCCAAAATCTATCACTACATCGCTTCCCGTGATTTCAAGAGAGTCGAGAATATTGATGCTTTCTACCAACATATCACGGAAATCTTTATGGTTTGAATCGTAGATATCTACTTCAGCCTTGCTTCCGTAACCCTTGCCTACTTGCTTAAACTCGTCATATTGCCAAGACAAGATATGGGTCATCGTCATAAATTCATCCTTATGTACCCAAACCATATTAATTTTACCTTCCAAATATTTCACACCATATATAAAGACCCGATCACGAACAAGCTCACAGATCAATTCACCGCCCTTGAAGACAGTTATCTCGCATGAAACCGATTTGAATCAATCTTAGATGCCCAATAAGGCACGAGTTGTGTATATGCTGAACCTGTTACTGGATCTTCAGGAATTCCGTATTTGGGTGCAAAAAATCTCGAAACAAAATCATAACGAGTGGACTTTGCTGTAATAATGACACCACGCAAATCGATTTTTAGCAGTTGCCCTAAATCCGGAGTTGCCGATTCAATATCGTCTTCACGATCAAAAACGACAATGAAATCTTCTGCCTTCAAACATTCAATAGGCATCTTATCAAATGCAGCAACAATTTCATCTGGGATATAACAGGAAACAGGAGGTTGCAGTGGAAAGTCCATAACTAACCACTCAGTATCCCTGGTGACAGTCAATATTCCAGATCTGGAATCAAATTCTATCTTGTCCTTTTTATAGCCAAGAATATTAAACAATACATACGCTGATGCCAAGGTCGCATGACTGCAGAGATCTATTTCGCTTTTTGGGGTAAACCATCGAATATGAAAACTCGTATTCTTTGGCACGAAAAAGGCTGTTTCAGATAAATTATTTTCCGCTGCTATAGACTGCATTATTTGATCAGGCAACCATTCATTAAGTGGGCAAACAGCTGCTGGATTGCCTTCAAATAACTCAGATGCAAATGCATCTATCTGGTATAGTGATATTTCCATTCGATTCACTCAACAAACACAACATTGGGGATAACCCGCAAGTAAAAGCTGCGCTCCTTTCATGGCGCAGCTTTTACTTGCCTGAGTTCATCCTATAGTTTCTGGTCGCAAATAATCCCCTGTTCCTTCACATTATTACCCTACCGTTCGCATGCAGTTAATCAATTCTCTGACTTCAACGGTCGCAATGCCGGATGTGATATCAGCCATGGCATAGGGAATAAGCAGCTCTTTGTTATGGATAATAGCACCGCAGGTATACACAACATTGGGAACATACCCATCACGATCCCCCTCGTGCGGCTCGAGTAAAGGCTCTTCAAGACAGGCAATGACCTTTGCCGGGTTTTTAAGATCAAGCAACATGGCACCGATGCAATACTTTCGCATTGGACCTACGCCATGGGTAAGGACTATCCAGCCTTCTTCGGTTTCCAAGGGGGAGCCGCAGTTTCCGACTTGAATGAATTCCCAGGGCTGTGTCGGCTTCTGTATGATTTCGGACTCATGCCAGAAATAGATATTATCAGAATACATGATATGATTATTTTCACTGTCCTGGCGTGAAAGCATGACGAAGCGACCGTCAATTTTGTGCGGGAAAAGGGCCATGCCCTTGTTTTGTGCTCCTTTTCCGTTGAGTGTTACGACTTTAAAGTTGATAAAATCCTTTGTTTCTATCATCTGTGGCAGAATCTTAGAGCCGTCATAAGCCGTATACGTCGCATAATAGATCATCGCGCCGTTATCGTCGACAAATTGAACGAACCGGGCGTCTTCAATCCCGTTGCTTTCGTTTTCTGAAATAGGGAAGATAACTCGTTCCGATATTTGATGATCAGGATGGAAATCCATCTCATAATTGGAGTTGACGACCCAGGATATGACCTTGAATGTTTCGTTTTGGTGTGCCTCAGAGAAAAGAGGCCTTGCCTGAAGTGCTGTAATTTTTTCCTTTAATTCAATATAGGTGAAATCTTCAGACAATTGGTCGAAAAGATGAGCGGTTATTTCATCGCAGGCGTCCATTTCTTTCAGTTTCAACTGGAATTGATGGCTGTTGTATAGCGGATTGAGATGGACATCCGGTGTTTCAACATAATCGGTGATTGGGTCGAAGATAACTCTATTGTGTTCGTCAAGGACGCCACTACGAAATACCATAGAGGAAACATGCCCTTCACCGGTTGCCCGCAGGCTCATGATAAAGCGTAAGCTGTATTTACTCATATTGCTTTGATCAGGGTGGGGCACGATTGAAGGATTGAAAAGAGCAGCCGATTCAATGGAGTACTCCTTTGTAAAATATGCTCCAATAAGCGCCCTTTTGGTTTCGTTGAGCACAGTATCCGAAGGGAGATTATCTTTTACCATATACAGGTGCTCCTCAAAAACGAGTTTGATGTCTTTGTGACGTTTTGAAAAGTCAAGCATTATTTTTGCAAGAAGGTTTTCAGCTGTCGGTTCAGGCAAATCCAATATGCGTTGAATGATCCTAGGTATGCGATCTTTGCCGTGAGGGATATGCGGACGAGTTATAACGCGTGAAGTGTCCCTCAGGATTTTTTTCTTTCTCTTTCTCACCTTTGGTTTGGGTTGTTTTTTTATGTGCATATCATTATGTCCTTGATAAAATAGTGTATCTGACTATAAACTACAGAGGCGGCCTGGGAGTAGACAGGCATAGGTGTGTCAAATCATCAATCAGCGCTGTGCCCACACACATGACAGTATCAGCGCCGCCCCAGTATATTTTTACCGTACCATCGTCCTCAGGAACAGCACCGCAAGTAAAGACAACATTGGGCACGTAGCCGCTTATCTCCCATGGATCCTCAGGCTGCAGAATCCACTGATCAGAAACCCCGATGATTCTTGCCGGGTCATTAAGATCGTGCAAGGCTACCCCAAGGCGATACACCGCTCCAGCCATAGTATTGAATACGCCATGGTAAATATGCAGCCAGCCTTTATCGGTCTTGAAGGGTGGGGCGCCGGGCCCGATCTTCATTTCATCCCAATGGTAGGAGACTGGCTTCATAATCACCCGTGAATCTCCCCAGTGAACAAGGTCTGGGGAATAGGAAACCCATATAGACCAAGGTAAAATTTCGGAGTGGGGTCGGTCCAGCCGGACGTACCGATCCCCGAATTTTACAGGGAAGATAACAACGTTGCGAAGGTCAGCCTGGGTTATCAGGGCGATTCGATCGACTTTTTCAAAATCTTGGGTACGCGCAAGGGCAACCCGAACGCCGTGGCGGGAATATGCGCTGTAGGTTAGCAGGTATTCGTCCTCTATGGGGCAGATTCGTAGGTCCTCGATCCCGAATGCCTCATATTCTGCAAAGATCCTGTCTGTTGCAGGAGTGAGAAAGGGCTCGGAACAGACAGTAAAAGAAAAACCGTCCTTGCTGTCTGCCCTGCCGATAATAGAGCGTCCGTTGTGCCTATGAGACCTGAAAAGCATAATGTAGCGCCCATTGTGCCTGACAACACCAGCATTGTGAACCGTGGTTACGGGGTATGGAACATCGTCTTTTGTGAGAATGGGATTCTTTTTATATCGTGTTACAATACTATCCTGAGTTTTTGTCATCGTATGTCTTGGATTATCAACTTAAATAGTCTATCCTGAAAAAATTTCCCTTACTTGATCTCTAAAGCAGGTTTCTGCCCCACCTATAACTCGATTCAGACTCTTTCAAAATCATCATCAAAACGTTCAATATCATCCTCCCCAAAATAATCCCCGGTTTGCACTTCAATGAAGCGTACATTTTCAGAATCCAGGTTGGCGATCCTATGCAAGGCGCCTTTGGGAATGTCCACAGACTGCCCCGGCTCCAGTATAACCGTTTTGTCACCAACAGTCACTTGGGCTTGGCCTCCAAGAATAAACCAATGTTCAAAACGTTGACGGTGACGCTGGAGGCTCAGACGTTTTTTGGGGAAGACAACTATTTCCTTGCTTTTATATCTTTTATCATCCGCGAGGATTTTATAATATCCCCAAGGTCGGTGCGATTCGCGTTGGGTCTGTTCAAGAACGGTTTCATATATCCGGATATATCCTTCAATCATTCGGTCGACAGTGAAATGGTGTTCAACGCGGCGGCGGCAGCATGCACGGTCAATATCTTCTATATGGGTCACAGCGGCGATTGCCTCATCTACAGTTTCTACGAGAAAACCGTTCTTTCCGTTTTCGATAAGTTCAGGCATACTGCCCTTGTTAAAGGCGATCACCGGGGTACCGCACGCCATGGACTCTACAACGGAAAGGCCAAAAGGCTCATTGAAATTTATCGGATGCAGAAGTGCATATGCCTTGCCAAGCAATTGGTTTCGCTGATCCGAACCGACGCTGCCCAAATAGACAGCATTGGTATTGTCCAGGTGTGGTTCGATATACTTCTGAAAGTATGCCTCATCTTGGATGATTCCTGCTAATATCAGCCTTTTATTGCATGCCCTGGAAATTTCAAGGGCCTCTCTGGCACCCTTATCGTGATGAATGCGCCCGAAAAAGAGGAGATAGTCATCAGGGTCAGGTTGAAAGTCAAATTGTTTGAAATCGATGCCGTGATGGACGGTTTTTATATAGTCAATCTCCGGCGACCGGTTTGCATTACTGATGGAAACATAGAAATTTGTGTGATTGTATTTTTTGTAAACCGGCACAATCCCTGGAGATGAAAAGCCGTGAATGGTAGTAATGACCGGAGTCTTGATAAGACCGGTATATGTCAGGGGCAGAAAGTCGAAATTATTATGGATAATATCAAATTCTTCAGCATGTTCAAAGAGTTTCGAAATGTGGAGACACTCCCAAACTTTTGGTATTATTGACCGATCTTCTTCATAGCCCCTCTTGCAAATGGCCTGCAGCTTCCCCCTTGTTTCCGAGTCACCCGTCGCAAAAAGGGTGACGTCATAGCCTCGCGACACGAGTCCCTCGGTCAAAAGGGAGACTACACTTTCCCACGGGCCATAGTGACGTGGCGGTGTGCGCCAGGCAATGGGTGAGAGCATCGCAATACGCATAGCTTAATCCTTTCTATGGACTGTTGATAGGGATTGTCTTAAGATTTCATCGGCATAAAGCTTTTTCAGTGCCATCAGTGAAAGCAGCCATGCAAGGGACGATTTCGCGCCTTCATTCTGCTTGATACCGTCCGCCATCAGACCGTCTCGACAGCCTCCGGTTTTGAGGTCATAGATGGGCATATTCATGTCGTTTTGTCCGAGAAACCAGTTGAAGCACATAACCGCATTGTCAATCCATGTTTTGTCCTGGGTGAAATAACAGCTTTTCCGGTGCCCATGGAATAGGCAAGGGTTCCGGAAAAGGTCTGTGCTTCCTCAAGATAAGGGGTGACGTATATCTGGATGTACACTAACTATTCAATCCATACTGAAAGGAACATATCTGTCTTATTCGAGTGTAAGGCCTTCTTTTGTTACAATCAATGGAGTACTCCCCATATCTCGTAAATGTTCAGCAAGGAGGAAGCTTTGCAGCAAAGCCGGGATGTCTGATGGATTTTTATCGTCGAAGAAGTCTTTTAAAATTGTAATTTTGAATACTGATTCTTCGTATGCAACTCGGAATGTCTGGACAGTTCGCAACATATCGTAGGTATCTTCGATTATACACCCATCAAATTCATTTTTTATATAAGCATAAACCGCTTTTATCTTCTCTTTATCTACCATAGAACCCTCCTTATCTTTCCCATTTCATAAGACTTGTTGAAAATATGTACCTTAATGAAAGGGAAGATCAATGCCTTGTCTCGATCATGTTTTTATTCGTATAAGTTTTAAATTCCTCTTTAAATCTTTCAGCTCTCTATCGGTTAAAAATCGGTACTTACCAGTAGCCAGTTGACCCAATTCTAATGGACCGAATCCGATCCGTTTTAGTTCACAAACCGTATGGCCTATACCTTCAAACATCCTTTTTATCTGCCGTTTTCTCCCCTCATAGATACTGATTTTCCACAAACTTCTGTTTTTTCTCCTTTTTATAAGCTCTAGCTTTGCAGGAGCAGTAACTCCATCGCTCAATTCAACTCCTGATTTGAATCTCTTGATTTTACCCGGGCTTAACATTCCGTCAATCTCACCCAGATAGGTCTTATAAATCCTCCTGCTCGGGTGGAGTAAACAGTGAGCAAGATCACCGTCATTGGTAAACAGCAGTAATCCCTCAGTATCATAGTCCAGCCTCCCTATGGGGAATACCCTTTGTTTTATATCTGTTAAAAGGTCAGTAACTATTGGCCTTCTCTGTGGGTCTTTCAGCGCTGTGATGAATCCCTTTGGTTTATTGAGCATTATATAGACATTCGTCTCCAAGTTCGTAATCGAATCTCCCTTTACCTCTATTTTGTCTTCAATGGGGTCGGCCTTAATGCCCAACTCGGTTACGGTTTTACTGTTAACCTTTACCATTCCATCACGAATAAGGTTCTCAGCCTCTCTTCGGGATGCCATTCCAGCCTTTGCAATAAGCTTCTGGAGTCGTTCTTTCATATTGTTTGGATAAACTATGGCCAAGGGCATAGAGGATTTCTTTTAAGGTTCCTCTATCTCCTGTAAGGTTGGAAGGTTCGTTAAATCTTTTATTGCAAACACTTCAAGAAATTTAGTAGATGTACCATATATGAGAGGTCTTCCTGGCACTTCCTTCTTTCCCAGTATCCTGATAAGCCTCTTCCCTAACAGAGAACGTAGAATCCCACCCACATCCACGCCTCGAATATACTCAATCTCAGAACGGGTAATAGGCTGCTTATATGCAATAATGGCTAGGGTTTCCATTGCAGGCTGGCTGAGTCTCAAGTGTTTTTCTCCCTTTAATCTTCGATTCCATTTAGCGTATTCTGGTCTGGTTCTAAACTGATACCCCCCAGCAACTTCTGATAAGATAAACCCCCTGTCCATTGCCTTGTATTCTTCTATTAGTTCCGTTATCAAAGCCCTCAATGTCTTCTTATCCGGCCCATCGATAACCTCCCTGATCTTGTTTATAGTGATGGGGGTTTCTGAGATAAATATTAAACTCTCTATGATCGATTTGAGGTGTTTTCTATCCAATTTAACCAAAAGGCCTCTTAACCGTTCTGTTTATTCATCTCTTCAGAGACTCTACTATGAATCGGAAAGATACGAATGGTTCCAAAGGGGGTAGCCTGTACAATCCTTACTATCATTAGGCGGGTAAGTTCAAGTAATGCCAGAAAGGTCAGAATCATGTCGCTTTTATCTGAATGTCTTAGAAATAGAGACTCAAAAGCCATACTGGTTACATCCTCCATCCTTTCAATGATCTCTATTATCCTGTCATTGATGGACATCCTTTCAACTGCAACATAGAGAAAGTCTTGAGGGGGTTTTTCTCTATGTATCCTTTTAAAGGCCTCGATTAATTCAAAAACAGTGATATTATGGAGGTCCTTCTCTTCTTCAATGAATTCATTATTTGCTCCCCGAATAAAGACATCCCTGTCTAATATCTCATAGTACTTTAATCGATTTGCAACATCTTTAAACTTCTGATACTCGATAAGGCGCCTTACCAACTCAGCCCTTGGATCTCCTTCATCTTCTTCTTCATCGTCTGCTGGAGGCAAGAGCATCCTGGATTTTATATGCATCAGGGTTGCTGCCATTACGACAAATTCGCCTGCAATATCGAGATTGAGGGTCTTCATAAGGTCCAGGTATTCAAAGTACTGTTGGGTTATTTCTGCAATGGGAATATCGCATATGTCCATTTCATTTTTTTTAATCAGATGAAAAAGGAGATCCAAAGGGCCTTCGAATACCTCAAGCTTAATATTGTAAGGCATAGTCCATCTCCACAAATAAAGGTTAAATCCTTATCGCCTCTCTCGCTTCATTCATAGTATCTTCTGCTATATTTTGAGCCTTTTTAGTACCTGTCTCTATAATATCTTCGACCTCTTCAAAATGGTTCGCAAAATAGTCTCTCTTACTTTGCAGGGGGGCAAGAAAGGCAATGACCTTCGATATCAACTTCTTCTTGCAATCAACACACCCAATATCAGCAGATCGGCACGCACTCCCGATATTGTCTGTTTCCTCGGTTGGGCTGAATATCCTATGGAAAGAGAATACATTGCATACTTCCGGATTCCCTGGATCACTCCTTCTAGCTCTTTGAGGGTCTGTAAACATCTGATCTATCTTCTGGCGGATTACCTCTGGGGGATCTGAAAGGTAAATCGCATTATTGTAAGCCTTGCTCATCTTCCTCCCATCAATTCCCTGCAGCTTGGGCACTTCTGTCAATATCGGCTCTGGAAGGGGAAATATCTCCTTATAAAGAAAGTTGAATCTGCGGGTAACCTCTCTGGTTAATTCAAGATGAGGGACCTGGTCTACTCCCACTGGTACTTTATGGGCCTTATACATAATGATATCCGCTGCCTGTAAAACAGGATATCCTAGAAACCCATATGTAGAGATATCCTTGTTTGTAATTTCGAGTTGCTGTTCTTTATATGTTGGATTCCTCTCCAGCCAGGATAAAGGGGTGATCATCGAAAGTAGCAAATGGAGCTCAGCGTGTTGTGGCACCTTCGATTGTATAAAGACAGTGCTCTTTTGGGGGTCTACCCCTGCACTCAGCCAATCGAGAAACATATCTCTGGTATTCCCTTTTAATGACCCTGTGTTTTCATATTCGCTGGTCAAGGCATGCCAGTCTGCAGCAAAGAAAAAGCATTCATACTCATCCTGTAGCCTTACCCAATTGTCTAGCGCTCCGAAAAAATTGCCGAGGTGTAATCTGCCAGAGGGACGCATGCCACTCAATATCCTCTTTTTAGACATAAATAATTCCTCTTCCTTTCAATTCTTTATTCCCGTGCATATTGAATATGCCTAATGATGTTTTAAAATATCGTATTATTTTAGTCTTATGAAACAGAAAACACTCGCCAAACTTCGAAGGCAATCAAAATATTATATTGTAGCTTCTGTCTGAAAATCTGTTTTCTGCGAGTCTGAACTATACACGAAAAAAAATTAGATTGCCGCTTTTTGCGACTATTTTCAAAAAGCTAAAATGCTACTATTTTTCTTAGAACTCATATAGCAGAAAAGGGGCCTGTTGTCAATTTGATGTACTTATAAGCGAAAAACCATTTAAGAGCCCAGATTTTCTATATATTTTTTCTTTACAAAGTCGATCTCGTGTTGCCTAGTCTCAACCATTCCATCGAGTTTGGCACTCAGCAGATCGTCCAGTATCGTCTTGAATATCTTTCCAGGTGTTATCCCCAGACTCTTCAAGTCTTCGCCGTTTAATATAGTATAGGTTTCTTTCAATTGGATAAAATATAATGATAACGCCCGTTTTATATGGTTTTTGTTCGTTTTAGCCATTGTATACAACAGAGCTTCTGTTGGAAAGGATCTAAGTATATGATAGATATCGCTTTTCTTCATCTTCTTTCTATTATTGAACTGCCGTAAGATATCCTCAGTATTCCTCATCCCGTTGATAAGCCTTTTCTTGTCTTTTTCAGTCATAGACAGTCGTAAACAGATCTCAAGGATCTCTTGATTACTTAAAGAATCTACAAGGCCAAAGAAGTAGATCAGCCACTTTTCGTACTTTTCCTCCAGAAACAGAAGATCAAACCATGCGATAATTTCTTTTATGTTTTCCATGGTACTTTTCATGCGATCATTAAATACTATGCTCGGATGGATAAACTTCAAAATATTCAAGTGGACCAGTCTCTTTACGATCTCCACTGGTTTTTCTTCCTGGAACAGGAGTAACAATTCAGAGAAGAGTCTATACCCATCGAGGTGAACGAGAAAGTTCATCTTAACAGCATTTTTTATTAGCTTCACAGTGTGTTTTCCGATCTTAAAGTCAAACCTCTGTTCAAAGCGAATTGCCCTGAATATCCTTGTTGGATCTTCAACGAAGCTCAGGTTATGGATGACTCTGATTATCTTTTCTTTTATATCCTTTTGGGCACCATAAAAATCGATGAGCTCACCAAATCCGGATGGGTTTAGTCTTATGGCCAGGGTATTCATTGTAAAATCCCTGCGGTAAAGATCGAGCTTTATAGAGCTTAGTTCTACATTCGGCAGTGCCGCAGGTGAGTCGTAGTATTCAAGCCTTGCCGTTGCAATATCTATCTTCAGCTCATCCGGAAAGATTAAATTAGCAGTGCCGAATTTTTTATGGTATCTTACCTTGCAGGAAAAGTCCTTTGAAAAATGCCTTGCCAAATCGATTCCATCCCCTTCAACAACAACATCAATATCAAGGTTCTGGCGTCTGAGAATAATATCCCTTACAATCCCTCCTACAAGAAATGCTTTGTAATGCAGTTCCTCTGCTTTTTGTCCAAGGGCCTTCAGTATATTGAGGATCTTTTTTTCGAGTTGTTCCTCTATGAGTTTTAAAATGGGTTTTTTTCTGACATAAGAAGGGGTATGGTTGCTGGATGACTCTGAATAAGAGGATTTGCTGAGAAGGTCATCCTGCATTGCCCTGAGTACTTGTGTCCTTGTGATTGTTCCTACAACCTTCCTCTTATCTACGACTGGGAGAAAACGCTGGTTATTGCTTATCATAATATCCTGGATTTTTATTAATGGGGTGTCCGGACTGACTGTAAAGAAGTCTGAGGACATATATTCCGCAACAGACAGGTTCTTTAGCCCGTGAAAGACTGCCTTTTCTATTATCTGTCTGGAGATAAGGCCACAGAGTTGATCATCTCGTACTATGGGCAATACATTGATATTATACCGAGTCAGTAATTCCCCTGCTTTTTGTAATGATTCTGTTGTCTCAATAACCTTCACTGGGAAGGCCATAATGTCCTTTGCATAAATCTGAGACCCCACCTTGTTATGGAGGATATTGAGCAGCTTCTCCTCCAGCTGAATCATAGTGAGGTCTTTAATAGTAGCAGATGCTGCAGTAGGGTGGCCACCGCCTCCAAACTCCACGGCAATCTCACCCACATTTACATGATCTACCCTGCTCCTGCATACAAGATGGACACGATCTTCCATCCTGGCCAATACAAAGAGCACATTTATATTCTTTATGTCTCTCATTTTATGGACTAATACTGCAAAATCTCCGAAGTATTTATCAGTCGATATCTTGGCAATGACAATCTCTATACCATTTATATTGTGTGTGGTGCCGGATTCAATGAGATCATTTAAAAGCGATATATCTTCCACTGTAAATTCTCTGGTTATTATATCTGAGACCGTATTTAGATTGGCTCCTTTGGAAAGTAAGTAGGCTGCAGCAATGTAATCATCTCCTGTTGTGGAAGTGAAGGTGAAAGAACCGGTATCTTCATAGATTCCCAAAGCCATGACCGTAGCCTCATCCGGTGTGATGTCGATCTTTCGATCCTGTAATACCTGGGTCAAGATTGTAGTCGTCGCTCCTACCTCTTTTATTACTTCCAATGAACCGGATATATCCTCAGATGACGGAGGGTGGTGGTCATAGATGTGGATTTCCAAACCCGGTCTGGAAAGAATCTCGCTGAATTTGCCTATTCTACTGGTCTGTCTTGTATCTACGAGGATGAGTCGATCGATATCTTCGAAATTGATATTCTTTAACCTCTCTATCTCGAAGAGATACATGGTTGACTGAATAAAGAAGTCCCTTAAGCCTTTTTCCTGAGAGCCGGAAAAGGCGATGACAGCTTTGGTATACAGCTTCTTTGCAGCTAGCATTGAAGCGAGGGCGTCAAAATCTGCATTTATGTGTGTTGTGATTACTTCCATCCTTATCTCTGAAACGCTGATCTGTTGTATTTTAAGCCCTGGGATGTAACTGACTGTGGAGCTTTTTCAACCTTTCTCTTGTAACATGGGTGTATATCTGTGTAGTAGAGATATCAACATGGCCCAACATGGTCTGAACTGAGCGGAGGTCTGCTCCTCTTTCTAAAAGATGAGTGGCAAAGGAATGTCTTAAGGTGTGAGGTGTTATATTCTTATTTATCTGAGCTTGAAAGGCATACTTTTTGATAACCTTCCAAAAACCCTGACGGGATATTGGTCTTCCTGAACGGTTTAGAAAAATATAAGAGCTCCTCGAACCTTTAAGTAATCTCTTTCTTGAATCGGTTAGATATTCATTTATCTTCTTCACAGCCTGAACACCTATCGGGATAATCCTCTCTTTAGACCCCTTTCCTAAAACAATAATATAGCCAACCTCCAGGTTAATATCATTTAAAGACAAGGTCGTGATTTCGGAGACCCTTATCCCTGTAGCATAGAGAAGCTCCAGCATAGCGGAATCTCGCATACCCAAAGCGGTGTTCATATCAGGTCTATTCAGCAACCTTTCCACTTCATCAACCGTTAATGTATTCGGTAGATTAAACCATGTTTTCGGTGAGTCGATCTTTATTGCAGGGTTCTCTTTGATATACCTCTCATTAAAGAGAAACCTGTAAAACATCTTGATTGCCACAAGGTTTCTGGCAGTTGTCTTTGTTGCTAAACCGCTTTCTTTAAGCATGGAGATAAAAGACATTATATCAAGGCTGGAGGTCTCTTTCATCTCTGATATGCCTTTTTTCTCCAGATAACTGACATATTTATTTAAATCCCTGCTGTATGATTCGAGGGTGTTTTTCGATAATCCTCTCTCAACAATCAGGTAGCTTAAGAATTCATCGAGTAATTGAGAAAACGACATTTGATTTACCCACCAAATTTACGAATAAACTCACAGACGCGCCTTGAAATGGTCTCTTCATTCCCTATGAGGAAATGGTCTGTACCGGAGATAATAAAGATTGATTTTGGGTCCTTAAAGGATGCAAACATCCTTTCAATATCTTCCTTCGGACACACAAAATCAGAGTCACCAAAGACGATTAATTTCGGTTTAAGGCATTCTTCAAGATAGGTGAAATCGTGTATGGTAATAGGGGGGGATACAGCTGCCCACCCTTTAACCCTATCATCACTAAAGGCAATAGGAAGCCCTACCATAGCCCCAAATGAATAACCGACAAGAAATACAGAATTCCTCTTCACCCCGTCTATACCATCGATGAAGTCAACTGCCCCTTTTACATCGCTGGTTTCCTCTATACCTCCTCCATAAGTGCCCTCACTCGCACCAACACCGCGAAGGTTAAACCTGAGAGTTATAAATCCATCTTTCGATAGGGTATGGGTAATACCTGCAACAACATTATTGTGCATATTTCCACCGTATTGAGGATGAGGATGACATACCACTGCAGCAGGTACCGGGGTTTGGGTCTGTGGAGATGTGAGTATACCCTCTAAACTGATGACTCCGCTATTAAAAAAAACCCTTTCTTCTTTCATTTTTTACCTCGCCTCTATTTTTCGTAACTTCTCAAAAAGTCCGGGAACATGCCGTAGCCTACAGGGGAGCTTTCATTCGCTCCTCAATGAATTTTGGGCGCATTCAGGGTACTCGGCTAAAATTCAAAAAACTTGGGCTATGCCCTCAAACATTTTGAATTTTTTAACGCCGAACACCCTGAATACGTATTTCCCAAAATTCACAATGCCGCTCATTAAAGCTCCCTTGTGAGCTACGGCATAAGTCTGTTTCCCAAAGTTATTGAGAAGTTACCATTTTTCACAGGGCCAAGCTGTGCCTCAATGCATCATCGACTCTTTCCATCAGGCCAGGGGAAAGAGTGGCAAGCCTTGAGGCTGACAGGCTGTTTTTATCGATGGTTCTGATCTGGGACAGATTCACGATGGAATCTTTTTGCAGGCTTTCGGATTTTGGAACCGCAACACAGATTGGATACGACGCCTTCTTGGCTGAATATTCTGTAATAATTGCCACGATTGTGGTCGGTGAATAGGTGTTACCTATGTCATTTTGAATGATGAGCACTGGGCGGGTTTTATCTGTTTCGTTTCCTATAACCGGATCGAGGTCGGCATAGTAGATTTCTCCGCGTTTCACGTCCATCTGTGTCATGTTTTGCGTTCCTTTCAGGCCAGATTTTCCGAGTCAGCATATTTGAGATCTTCGGATATGCAAGTATTCTCCTCGCTCAACCCCTTATATGCCGCCTTCATCTCCTCCTCAAATAATTCTCTTTCGATCCGCCTGATCTTTTCCTCGATCGATTCTCGGACCAGCGCTGAGATCTTTTTTCCTTGCAAAGAAGCCACTGCAGACAGTTTATCCCTTGTTTCCTCCGGGATCAGTATATTGATTCTGACATGTTTTCTTTGCACTGCTAAAGTCATATATCTGCACCTCCTTTACGCACCATTTTTATACACCTTTTAATAACAGGATTATACGCATTAATCAAGCATCATTTCACATATATACCTCAGCCAAGTACCTATCATGTTTATTAGATAAATCAGCCAGACCAGGGTAAATACGACCGGCTACTGTATGTAGAAACCGACGAATCTATGCAAGGGGGTGTATGGTCTCAATCCTTTTTTAATCAAGGCACTGTTTCTCACCCCTTTTGTTCCTTCATCTTTAAAATCAATATATTATACTCCCATTTTTAGACATCTCTTGCACCCAATAAAACACGATATTTATGATGTCAATGGACACATTAGTATTTTCAATCCCTTAGACTATGGCCTTTAACCTGCCTCATTTGTAACTACTCAGGTTGTTAGGTTCACGGTTTACTGTTCACTGTTGGTTGCCATGCCTAAATAATACAAATTTTAGTGAAATTGGTACTTTGCTCTCCCAAGGCCGCGACATGGAACTTCCCCATTTTCAAAACGTTCAATCTTCATGTCTTTGACCCTGAACCCCTGGCCTAGACGTGGCTTCCCTGGCTCATTATAGAGAGCCTGGGATATTGTCAGCATAGTAATGATGGGAATGCATGGTAAACTGCGCAAGGGCAAGCATACCTGGTTTGCAAAGACAACCGAGTCTTCTAGAAAAGGCGCGCCAAGGCAGGTTTGAACCCTGGAACTGTGAACCTGAGGAGTTACCCTCATTTTTCGTATATTTTTCAAGCACCGTTAACCCACCTTTTCCTCTTTCATCTCTTTTATCTTTGTTTACCTTGTGCTCTTTTTTACAGGTCAATAGTCTTAATACCGTTAGTCTATGCCAGTGGGTTAATAATCTTCAGGAAAGTAAATTTCTTGAAATCCATATCACAGGTTGCGATTTCCCTTACATCGTTTTCTTTAAGAAATAGCAGCAATATGACAATCGTGCCAAAAATTTCCCATTAGATTCAGCTCAGAGACTATATCATTGAATACGTTGCTATGCTTCTGTGTTTCTTTTAGTATCACTACATTAGGATGGGATGTCAAACTCACAATATTCGACCAGGCTTCTTCCGGGGTGAGTGGCCGATCAAAAACCTTTGGGTGAGTTCCAATCCTTAGAAACTCATTTGCAATGGAGAATTCTTTTAAGGACTCATTCACTGCATAGAGTAAAACATTCGTGTCAATTAACAATTACTCTTCCATTTTTGAAAACAGTGCCTCTCTGTTACTCAGCATTATTTTCGATCTGCCGCATCTGTATGTTTTCCAGTGGAGTTCCGCCTCTCTTTTCCCATCCATATTGCCGAGTTAATTTCTGAGAGAGGTGTTTATTATACCCTTTAATGTCTTTCCCTCTTCTAAAGATCGCTTCTTCAACTGCATAAAGATATCGTCTTCGAGATCCAATGTTGTACGTTTCATGGTTATCCCTAATAATACGTCTAGCATCACTAAATTTATATGTTTTTGTGGACAATTTATAATCATAAATATTATAAATCCAAAGCATATTTATGTCAAAAAACTTTTCCATCTCAACTGGTTTGGCCTTGTTTCTCCTTGCAAGAAATAACAATCAAATCGGGCAGAAGGACAGTCAGAAGTGGCTTTTAGCTTTGAAAACAGAAACGACAGCATTTTTCTTGCCTCAACATAGCCCTGTTCGACTTCTCTGAAAAACCCTGCCTTTGTTCTCACCATATCCTCCGCAATATTTCTCATAACTCCTGACTCCGCCAACGGCGGAAGTCTCAATCCTTTTTTAATCAAGACAATGTTTCTCACGAATATTGGCCAATGTCATCAAAATCCTGAGGAAGACTCACCTCACAACCACTATTTATCTCAGATAAGGTAGCAAAAATGAACTCATTCGTATAGTTTCTTTCTAAAGCATCTACTGGTTTCAGTGTGCGAAAATGACTCTCTCCAGGCTTAATATCCCTATAAAGACGATTAACCTGTTCTCTTTTGAGAAAACAGGCATGGCAAAGGTAATGCTGTCTGTTCTCTTTTATCTTTTTTTCAGCTGGCATAGACCCACAAGAAGAACATGGTCTGAGCCATCGACCTGCTAAGATTGAAATGCCTTCTGTTCTGCCAAGCTTGTTCTGTTGAGTTTCTGCCACGCCGCGACGTACCCAATCTGCGAAAGACTCCTCCTTTCCATTGTTCATTTTACGTGGGATAACTTCTACAGCCACACGAGCGTTGACTGCCTTCTCTTGATAAAGATCAATGATTACATCCTTAAACAGCGATTTTCGCACCGCTACTGAATGAATAGTTCGCCGAAATCCTGTTCTAGTCAATACAACAATAATGAATTAAAAAACAAGCAGTTAGCAACGCCTACATCGTTCAAGACAGG
>JAXHVA010000091.1:0-17087 GCA_034189035.1 Thermodesulfobacteriota bacterium | reverse complement strand
AATCCCATTTTTCAGCGTCAAGAAACGTGTGACCGTTGACGCTTTTAAAGGCGATATTTGATTGGTAAGATTGAAACATATTGCCTTTTTGTGATCTCATAATTTCGCCAGTTCGGGTTTTGTACTCAATGAAGCAATCAGAAATTATAAACTGATTTGCGACTTTCCTTCCTGTTCTGCCCGTCATGTTTCTGACTTTTGTTTTCATTTTCATCTTCCCATCCTTAATGTTAACCGGGTGCGGAGTCATGTTAAAGATAGCGTTTACCATATTTAGGGCCGTGTCATTGTTTTGCAAAAAGTATTTATATGCACTACCCTTGCCACCGATATGTTCAAGCCCATCTTCCATGACGACACTGTAATTAGTAGGATTATTTGGTTTGCGATAATCTTTTTGCCCAGTAGCAATAATATCGCCAGGGCAAGCGATTATGCTTAATAAGCCCGGGCTACCAGGGTAATCACCGATCCACTCCCCGTATCTAAATTTACCATGCGCCGATTTGCTAAAATCAACTTTAACTATCCATGGCTTACCAAAGTTGTCCACGTCATAACTTGCTGTGCTTATTACAATTTTCATTTCTCCCTTCCTTTCCGGCCTTGGCCGACGTTATATTTGATCTCGAATTTCCTCAGTTCCCGGTTCTGGGGTTTCTCCCTCATGCATTCGACCATAACAGTCACAAGGCATGGCTTCCGGGTGTCCACACCTGACGTACTTGCCATCCATCACCCAAGCTTGGTTGTCGTAGTCGTAACCGTTATATAGCCGGTTACGCCTATATTCGTTATAATAAGGATTGTGTCTCATTTTCCCCTCCTTTTCCATCTTTCCCTCTTTAAAAAATCTTAATATTTTTCCAAGCTGCGGAGCTTGGTATATTCATCTTCATCAATTATATCGACAACCCCGACATCTCGCGTGTCCATTGTCAATATTTCTATCACCTCGTCTGCCGTACCCCATCTACGAGTAGGCTTTTCAGCATCGCAAAGTATACCCCATCCCAGGCCACATTCCTGCTCCTGGATACGGTATCTTGTTCCGTGCCGATAAATTTCGTACTCAACCCACAGGTCCTCATGCGGAAATGTTTCTGCTGTCGCTATTATTTTCATTTTTTTATCCTTTCCGGCAGTTTAGTGACTTGCCGAGGTCGGTTAGGTTAATCGATAATTACGACTTTTGCTGTGTTGAAATTGTCCCATTCGCAACAATCAAAATCGCCTTCCTCGAAGGCGTTTATGTCTGTTACAGGATGCCAAGATTTCGCCATAACATCATCTTCTGCTTGATAATTATGGCAAATAAACAAACTCCCAAATTCGTCTTCCTCTGGGAACCCTTCTCCAACAACCTCAAACAACTTTCCGTCAATTTCGAGGTTTCCATTGTCATCTATCTTTATAGCCCAGCCTTTCATTCTCTTCCCTCCTTCTTTCCTATTTTTATTAAGCGTAAACATCTTTTACAGTCAACCTCAAAATCAGTATTAAGGATTAAGCTGAGATTACTATTCCATTTTGCGGAACCGCAATCAGAAAAAACATTACATATCCCAATACCATCTACTGTATTAATATACCATACAGTGAGATGGTGAAATTTTGATCCAGCGCCTATTTTCCCAGGCGCCTTCATTATTTTCCCTCCAACACTATCAATTTGTTGGAAGAAACTTTTTGAAGAATCACTCTCTATATAATCCTTTACCTGGAAAAGCGAATTGACTTTTATTTTCCCCATGCTCTCCTCCTTTTAAAATGTATTTACCCTATTATAGAGCAATTCCTGTGCCAACCTCAACATGATCTCAGGCATGTGGCGTAAGCTATCAATATGATTATGGATTTTGTTATTGCCCCATTTGAGGTACAATATTTTGTACTTTGCAATTTTGGGGATTTTGACTTGATTTTGTTGCCGATATTGGTGGTTTTGGGCAGGAATACAGTTATATTATAATAATATCATGATGTTACAAACTTGCTCAAATTTGACAAAATCTGTAACATTCTGACAATTTTTGTCACAAGGGCTGTAAAATAATTTAACGAACTGTGTTGTATCTTTAATAATTCCAGGTGTTTATGGCTGGCAGCTTATTTTTGTATTCTGTAAGTACCTTGTTTTATTGATTATTTGGCTATCTTTGGTGGGGTACAAAATATTGTACTTTTGCAGACTTGATTTTTTATCGAAAAATATCATTTTTTTTGCAAAAAAATAGCTCAGTTGCTTTAAAAACGCTCTCCAGGACATAACCTTTTTCTTTAAGCTTCTCCTTGGCCCCTTCTTCCCGGTCCACTAAAACCACAACTTTTATAATCTTTACCCGGGGAAATTCTCCCTTTACTGCCTCAATCGCTTTCAGGATTGAACCTCCAGTTGTTGCGACATCATCAATAATGGCTATTTTTCTGTCATTCTCATTAAGCTGTCCTTCGATCCATTTATTTAATCCGTGTTCTTTGGGAGTTTTTCTTATTATAAAGGTCCGGAAATAACCTTTTCCAGAAAGAGCGCCAAGCATAAAATCCGCGCCTATTGTCGGGCCTCCTACCGAGTCTATTTGTGTTGTCCCGATTATATCCTTGATTGCATTAGCGATTAACGGAGCTCCGCCTGGATCTGACGCAACCATTTTACCATCAATATAATATTCACTTGATTTGCCTGAGGACAATGTGACTGGCCTCATTTGTAGAGATAGATCAAGGATCATGTTTTTTAGTATTTTGCGATTTATATTTGATAGCATAGCACATCATTAATACACTAATTATCTCATGATTGCAATTTTTATTGACAATCACCTACATTTATACAATAATCAAAGTTGCTTTTTTCATTTCCTCCTTTACAATCCTCCGGGTAAGCCAAGTCAAAGGGGTGGCTGCGCTGTCCCGGGGGATCTTTAATCACACATATAATAATGATAGGGGGATATTTGCATGTTAGACCAAACAATTGGACACATACTCATAGGAGCTGGTGCTATCTCACTAATTGTATTATATTATTTTGTTGCGAGATGGGTCTTCCGCTGGTATAATAACGATACGCCGATTAAATAATGTTTTGATCGGTTTTTTTGTTTTTGTATGAGGGATGTGCAGGATGGTAACATTGCACCCTAAAGAGCTCGATTTCGATGATAATGACGTGGAGCCGGATTATTCTGCTGTCCCGATTCAAGAAAAATATCAGCTTGGTGATTGCCCGCACTGTTTCTCGGTTTTTTGCGTAAGCAGGGTGACTATCCCGGCTAGAGCGTGGATCGGTGTACCTAAGAGCATCAGCCGATGCTTCAATTGCGGCAAAATAGTCAAAACATAGCACACAATTTATATCAAAAAAGGCAAGGGCGTCTATGACAGACTCACAACCGGACGCCGATCGCCCATTGACACAGCTTATTGCGACTCATTCTCAATAAGACCTAAACAGGAGACTACTGAGAATAAGCATTAAGTGGGGTAACGGATAAACGAGTTTATATGGCAGTCCTAGCAAGCAGGAAGGACGGTAAAGGCCGGGGAGGGGTCCCTATACAATACCGCTCGATAATTCCTTGTCTATATAGTGTCACATAATGATTAGAGAGGACATTAATAATTATATAACCCTTTATTTACTCTTTTCCTCTCTTTCATCCTTCGGTTGCATATAGCCCCAGGCTTTTTAACTGGCGCTAGACCATAACCGGGGGTGAGTTTTTTTTGTTCGCTTATTGCAATTGATTCTCAATAACAATAAGAAATAGGTTTACAAGACAGGTGCGATAGTGTTTAATTAATGTCTTATTGCGACTCATTCTCAATAAGGATTACAACAGTAAAATTAGGAGCAAGTAAAAAATGCCAAAAAAACCAAGAAAAATCAGTGTAACGGACTCACGATCTAAATATGCAGCCGCTCGTAAAAGAGCGCAAGCTAAAGGGCCAGACGCCTATTCTGCGTTTCCGACATACTCAAAATGGGCAGCTATGCAGGGTCATTTAATCACTAATATGACCCAAAAAAGACGAGGGAAATAGTGGTCGCAGTTAATTTAGCTATTGCGGATCGCCTAACTAAGTATGATCGTGACTCGTTAATTGTTTACTACCATTTAATCGAGGGGATGACACAATCAGCCATAGCAAAGCGGTTTGGGATTGCCCACCAACTTGTCTCGAAAATTATAGCTAAGAATAGATATAATGAGAAGACGGAATTAGATGTAGCAGAGATCTGGGAAAAGGAGTTTGCAAGAATTGCTAAAGGCAAGGCTCTTGAGCTCGTCAGGGAAGTTGACCCTAAAGACCATCCCAAGACTAAATTGGTCCTGGATGCGTCTATTTTAGTCGATAAATCCAGGCTTATAGACGGCCAAACGACCGAAAATATAGGGGTAGCTATTGAGTCGTCAGAGCGCCGAAAGGAGCTGAAAAATATAGCGAGGGAGATCGCTCGAAAACGGATTAATAGCGATGGCGATTAGAGGTGATTACGGGCGATCTCAGGCGATATTTAACTTAACTCAGTTTAGCATAGTATTTATGCCGGGATTGGCGATATTCGGCTGTGTGATCTTTGATATGCCCTGAAATACTTTGAAATACTCATTGTTTACATAATAGATCTTATAACGCCCAGTTTATTTATAACGGCGCATTGCTGGCAGGGTTGATAGGAGCGGCTCTTCGCTCCAGGGGTGGCGTAGAGGCAATGCCCCCCCGTATGGGGTAGGGTGGACCAATGATTATCGTATACATATATACCCCCTCCCCCCCTTCATTCTCTTTCTCATTCTCCCTGTGGTATTTTTTTAATGGAATTTAAGATTTATTATATAAAAAATAAAAGGGTTTTAATTTAAGTGTCTAAGGCAACCAAGAAGGATGATGATTTATTATTAGAGCAGTTGATGGCTGTGGATGCGTGGATATGGGCGGATTACAATCATTTAACGCTACCTAGTGGTCCGTACCTAACTGAGGGGCATGAATACACTATAGACATCCTTCAGTGTGATGATAAAGCCCAGTGCGCTATGAAAGGTGCACAAATGGGTTTTACTTTAACATATATGCTGAAAGTGATCCATAATTTAATTTATGGTAAATACTCACAGGGTTTTATGTACTTATTTCCGACAATAGGGACAGTTAGACGATTTAGTCAATCGAGATTTACGCCATTGATAACGGATAATAAATGCATAAATAAATATGTAGCAGGGACGGACAATATTGAATTAAAGAGGGTTGGTTCTTCTAACCTGTATTTTACGGGTGCTCGGTCAACGGCAAAGATAGAGGGTAGTAAAAAGAGTAGTGCGGCGCTTAAGAGTGAGCCTGTGGACGGTTTGGGATATGATGAATATGATGAAATGGATATGGAAATGACTCTGTTGGCGAAGGCGCGGCTGGATCATAGTTTAGTGAAGGATGAATTTTACTTATCTACGCCATCTATACCGGGATTTGGTATAGATAAAAAATATCAGAAATCAGACCAAAGGGTGAGGATGATACCGTGTAAGGCTTCATCACGGTCTTATAAGCCTGTTGAACAGTCGAGTGGTTTAGGGGTAGGTCATGAAACATGCTTAGAATTGGAGTTTCCCGATTGCTTAAAGTATAGGAGCGATGGTACGGTTTATCGGGCATGTAAGGTTTGTGGTGCTGAAATATTTCCGAAAGACGGTAAGTGGGTTGCGAGGAAGCCTGACGTAAAGGATTTAGTTGGTTGGTGGATAAGCCAACTTAACTCGGTATATGTTGACCCTGGGAGCATATTAGAGTCTTACCATGATCCTCCGAACGGTAATTTAACGGAGGTCATGAACTCTAAGTTAGGGATGGCGCATATTGCGTCTGAAAATAAGCTTGAGAGGAACGATATATATTCTTGTTGCGGACGTGATCCTATATCCGTGAAGCACGTTGGCCCTTGCTCTATGGGGGTTGATGTGGGTAATATTCTTCATGTAACGATAGGCTATAAGGCCGGGAAAGACCGGTATGTGATTATAAAAATAGTGAAAGTAGATAATTTTAATGATTTACATGATTTAGGTAAATTATTCGGGGTAAAGATGTGTGTAATAGATTCTGAGCCTGAAGCGCATAAGGTTAGGGAGTTTGGGAGTGGTGAGAGCTATCCTGTATTTGGTTGTAAATATAATGAGAATCAGCGAGGGGCGGCATCGTGGGATGAGCGTGGAAGGATGGTTCAAGTAAATAGGACTGAAATACTTGACGCTACGCATGATCTAATGACTATAGAAGGTAGATGTGTTATTCCAAGGCGGTGTAAAGAGGTCGAGGATTATGCTATTGAGATGTGTAATACGGCTAAAACCCTTGAAGAAGACCCTAATACCGGGGCGAGTAAATATTATTACAGGGTATTAGGCCCAGATCATTACAGGCATAGCACTAACTATTTTTATTTGGCTTGCCAAAAAACAAGGATTTTCAGGCCAGGAGAAAAGCAGGCAGGATTAAAACAGGAGCCTAATAATTGGGTATGGTAAACAAAAAAAGGAAAAGGATTAGAATGAAATGCCTGGAATGCCACCTATAAGGCCATACGATCCTACTCGTAGCCTTGGGCTTATCACGTTTGAAAGTAATGCAGATATAAAGGCCAGGGAAGATGCGGAAATAGAAGCAAAGAGATTAGCCGAGGAAGACCTTAATAGTCCGGTTATTACATCCCTTGCCTCCCATATTGACATCTGCTGGAATGCGGCAAAAAGGGCTAAGAAAGATATAGAGATTAAATTACTTGACTGTTTAAGGCGAAGAAAAGGGGAATATAGCGCAGATGTCTTAGCTAAGATAGAAAATAGTGGTTTAGCAAAGAATTTTGCTAAATTAACAGATAAATATTGTCGGGCTGCTGTGAGCTGGTTAAAGGATATACTACTGCCGGCCGGGGAAAAGCCTTATAGTGTTGCGCCTACTCCTATCCCGGATTTACCAGCACAAGTAGAAGAGGATGTTATCGGTAGGATGCAGACCGCTTATTCCCAGGTTTTAATGGTTTATGGGCAACAAATTGCCAGTAATATAGACTGGCAGGAACTGCAGAACCAGATGAAAGATGAAGCCATAAATAGGATAAAAGAACAGGCCAAGGAAGATGCCACAGCAATAACAAAAGAAATTGAGGATGATTTTATAGAGGGCGGATGGTATGAGGCATTAGAAGAGTTTTTGGATGATTTAGTCGCTTTCCCTGCTGCATTTATCGGAAAGTCGAATAAATATCAGAAGCAACCAGAATGGCGAGACGGCCAGTTAATAATTGTGGATAAAATTATTGATAAATATGAGAGAAAAAATCCTTTTGATATGTATCCATCACCAGGGGCAAAATCGTTAAATGATGGCTACTTGTTTGAGTTGATGAGATTAAGGCGATCCGATCTTAATGATTTAATAGGCGTAGAGGGTTATAACGAAGAAGCAATCAGGCTAGTTCTTAGCCAATATGCATCCGGGTATAAAATATCATTAAATAACGACACAGAAAAGGCCGAGCTTGAGAATAGGCCGGAAGAAAACATTGACCCGGAAGGAGTATTAGACACGCTGGTTTTTTGGGGGCCTGTGCAGGGTAAAACCCTGATAGAATGGGGAATGGATAAAGAGAACATACCTGATCCTGATATAGATTACCATATAAAAGCATATAAGATAGCGGAGATTGTTATAGGAGCCATATTAAATCCACATCCTTTAGGGAAAAGGGATTATTTTACAGCTTCTTTTGAAAATAATAACGATTCTGTATGGGGGAATTGTATTCCCTTGATAATGGATTATTTGCAAGACATCTGTAATTCATGTGTCCGTGCGATAGTAAATAATTTAGGGATAACTAGCGGTTTCCAGATGTGGTACAATGTTGACAGGATTAATCCGGGACAAAATATGGATGTCTCCCCTTTTAAAAAGTGGGCTTTTACAGCAGACGAAATGGGTGGCAGTAGTGATCCTTTAGGGTTTTTTCAACCAGATTCTAATGTCGATGAGCTTTTAAATCTTTATAAGGCTTTAGATAGTGAGGCGAGCGAAGTAACCAGCATACCAAAATATATGTACGGTTCCGAAAAAGTAGGTGGAGCCGGGCGTACTGCCTCTGGATTAAGCATGTTAATGAATAGTGCAAGCAAGGGCTTTCGTTTAGTTGTAAGAAATGTTGATAAAGGCATTATAAAGCCTTCGGTTTATGATAAATGGCTATATATTATGATTAATGAACCCGAAAAAGCCAGAGGGGATATGAATATTATCGCAAGAGCTTCAGAATATCTTGTGATAATGGAACAATTACAGATGCGAAGAATGG
This sequence comes from Thermodesulfobacteriota bacterium, assembly GCA_034189035.1. GTDB lineage: Bacteria > Desulfobacterota > UBA8473 > UBA8473 > UBA8473 > JAUXFK01. Next base: position 8,731 of record JAXHVA010000091.1, on the reverse strand, counting down.
AGTTTCTAAGGGATACAGCGAATCAGTTTGATATGGGTATTTTAGGAATAGAAGGTAGGGCGGAAGTTTTAAGGGAAGTGGTAAAATCTTTAAAAATGAACACCAACAAAATCTTGCCAGAAAGTGACGATATTTTAAGAAATAAAGAGTATGCCCAGATTCAGATGATGCTTCAAAACATAGCCCAAGCGACTGGATATCCCATAGAACAATTAATGATGATTGCCACAAATAGGAGCGCCGGGGCCACAAATGAAGGTAATGGCAATAAGCCAGGATTAGCAGCTCTTGATGCTAGCGGCCAGCCTGTTAGTGGGCAAGATTTTTCCTTGATGTAGGGTCCTTTTATATGCCGAAAGCAGAAATAAAGAAACGTGGGGGGAGTATAAAAACAAGGACTATTAAAGTTGGTAAAAATAAATATATGCGTGTCGATATAGTCCGTAAAAAGGGACCAAGAGGTGGCAGGACAGTCGCAGGGCCTGTGCGGAAAAAGAAAAAAACAAGATAAGGGGAGGGGTATCTTTAAATGGAATACACTATGGATATGATAGAGGCGATACAAGATGAGAAACTTAGAAAACATGCTTTAAGGGATTATCTTGAAGAGGAAGAAAAAAACGATAAAAAGGATAGTTGGTTTGATAGAAAAACCTTGGATGAGATTCATGAGCATGATGTTGACAACCTTGCAAATATATATAAAGCCTCAAAATACGCTTCTTTTTCCACTATGGAGGAAATGAGGCGGTTTATCGGCGCTTGTATTCATAAAGGCGTATCAATGTGTGGGGAGATGTTAAGGCGGCCTATATCCTTAAAGCCTGGGGATCAAATCAAATTAAGCAAAGGTGTTATAATTGAAAGGAGAAATAAATATAAAGACCAAGTTATTAATTGCAGGTTTTGTGGAGGGGCTAAGATGGTTGGTGGAAATACATGTCCAAAATGTGAGGGAACTGGGAAAAAAGAAGTTCAGGAACGATGGCGAAACGGTATTTATATTTATTTTAAAAATGAGATTATATCTTTTATTTCAGAGCCAAGGAGATTTAATAATAGCGCCCCATTAATTATAAGGCCGGGATTACCTCCTGATGGGACTTATATGGTTATGACAAACATGAGACCTTAAAATGCTGAAACTACCGAAAGATGATAAAGAGAGCTTTCTTCTTAACCGGGCTATTTATAGCCTTTATACCGGCAATTCCAGCAATGAAAATTTCCAATTGGTCTTGCAATGGTTGAGGGATGAAAGGCAAAGACTTTTTATTTCTAATAGCCAAGCAAAGATAGAGGTTGATTTCAGGTGGCAGCAAGGGGCAATACAGTTATTGCATGACTTTTTAAGGCTAACTAACAGGGATAGGGTTAGTGAGCTTTTAGATAAATTAGCGCCTATGGTAAAAGATGAATAGGCCCCTACACAATAATAACCTATTATGGGTTTTAACATACAACTATTTATATAAATTAATAACGGAGGGCTTTTAACATGAAAAATCGTTTAGTTGGTCTTATAGTATTGGTTTTAACATTTATTTTTGCAACTATTACGGTTGCGGCAAGGTACACTAATCTTCCCGTAACAAATCTTTTTGTTAAGCAAATAGAAAACTTAGGAGCCACAGACGCCACAGTTAATATGATCGGTCCTTTTACTTGGCAGGATGGTATAGTTGATGTTGATTTGGCAGCTACGAACACTTATACTATTGATAAGGATGTTGGTAGTATTTTTTGGATTGACGACCATGAAAGCGTAGATGGTACGCGTGACTCAGGAAGTGGCGTTAGTATTTTATTGCCAAAGATTACTTCCGCATATGATAATTATGAGTGTTGGATACTTAAAAGGCCAGTCCCTTTTTCTGGTACTACAGATATTTGCATTTCAACCGTGCCATGGGTAAGTGGTACTACAGACCACATATGGAATGTTACGAGTGGCATTACCTATGAAAATGCATCTGATGTTATGCCGGAAGTAATAGAGATAGATGCCGTCGGGGATTGGCTGAAATTTAAGGCAGAGTACGCCGCCACTGGCAGTACATGGTATCAGATAGGCAGATATATACAATAAAAATTTAAGACAGACCTTAAAGAACAGCCTTATAAAATAGGCATCTTTAAGTTTAAACAGGAGGTTCGTTATGCCAGCGCCAGCACAGGCAATAAAAAAAGCTGAAGATGCGAAGAAGCTCCTTGAAGAGCATCTCGCAAGTGCCGAGAACACTAATTCATCTGACGTCATTATTGATGATACTGGTGAACCAGATCCCGACACAAAATCGATAACCGATGATGAGTCAACGCTTAAACCAGCAGGGGAAGAAACACCCCCTGCCGATCCAAGCGTAGAAATGCCTCCAGCGGAGGTAAGTCCTGATTTAGAATCAATAATGAAACAGCTTAAAAATGAACAGCAAAAGTATAAAACACTTCAGGGTATGTTTGATAAGGAGATTAAGCCCTTGAGGGTTGAGAATGAAACGTTAAGACGGCAAAACTTAAGCCTTTCAGAATTGATAGCAACGAATCAGCAAGAAGCCGCACAGAAGGCAGAAAAAGAGAAGGAATCACCCCAGTTGGATTTAGCGGGGAATTTAACCCCGGAACAAGTCGAAGATCTTACGGATATGGGTTATGATCCTGATGGAATTAATATTATAGGGTCTGTGCTTCTAAAGGCTTTAGGTGAAGACAGGGAAAATCTTTCTAACGAGATTACTAGTCTTAAGAGTGATGTTAATCAAACGAGAGAGGAAAGATTTTTTGCTGTCCTTACTGAGGCCGTCCCGGATTGGGAAAAAATCAATAATGATGTTGATTTTTTCCAATCTCCGGGTTTTTTAGATGAAGAGGCCCCATATACCGGGATGAAAAAAAGGGACATCCTTCATGCAGCTCGTGATAACCTAGACTCTAAAACGGTCATTAATATCTTCTCTGAGTATAAAGCCAGCAAAAATAATGGTGTAGCATCGACTGAGCCTCCTGCCGCAACCAATAAACCGCATGTGGCACCAGCCACGGGTCCAAGCCCCACAGTGCAGCCAGGACAGGCTATACAGGATAAAAAAATATGGACAATAGCGGAAATTCATAAGTATCATGATGATGTTCGTAAAGGAAAATATAAAGGCAAAGAAGCCTTAAGAGACAAACTAAAGGCAGATATGTTTCAGGCCCAATTTGAAGGGCGAATATCTGCCACATAATTTCCAGGTCAGACGTGCGTGAGGGGGGGATTCCGATTGATCCCCCCGCCTGGCCGTAAGTACCTAATCGGAGGGAAGTGATAAGGAATTTAAGCTATGGCAGACTTTCCAGTTGCAGTTGGCTTGACCTCCATGAGTGGGACGTATATACCGGAAATTTGGGCTGGTCAAACCAATATAAAATTTTACGATGTAACTGTTTTTGGGGAGATAACCAACACGGATTACCAGGGCGAGATCACTAAGTATGGCGATAAAGTCCATATAAGGGTTGTCCCGGATATCACAATCTCCAGGTATAGGATAGGGCAAGATCTAGATTATGATAGACCAGCGACGACAGATGTCGAGCTTAACATTGATTATGGTTATTCATATAGTTTTGAGATTAACACTGTAGAGTTAAAGCAGTCAGACCTTGATTATGTTGAAAAATGGACAGATGATGCTAGCGAAAATTTAGCGATTGAAGTTGACACCGTGATTTTGGCAGGAATTTATGGTTCTGCTGGTGCTAATAATGCTGGAGCAACGGCGGGCAGAATCTCAAGCGGCTTTAATCTTGGAACTGCCGCTGCCCCTTTAAGTGTTGATAAAACCAATTTACTTGATTTAACAATCGACGCTGGATCTGTATTGACTGAAAGTAGAGCGCCTTTAACCAATAGATGGATTGTCTATCCAGAAATCTTTTGCGGAATGATCCAAAAGGGTGATTTAAAGGATGCATCCCTGGCAGGGGATGCGACAAGCATTGCAAGAAATGGAAGACTTGGAGTAATTAATCGACTCCATGTTTACAGCAGCAACAATGTTCATGTATCGAGCAGTGTTTTTGATGTTGTTTTCGGCCATCCAAGCTGTGTTTGTTTCGCAAGCCAGTTAGTTGAAAATGAAATTGTACCGAATCCTAAAGATTTTGGAAAGTTACAGCGTGGTCTTCATGTTTTTGGTTATCTGGTAAACAATGGCGATGGTGTAGGGCATATAGTAGCCCAAAAAGCATAAAAACCAATCAACACTAATAACTATTGGGTGTGGGGTTTTACTGCCCCACCCACCTTAATAAAACACACAGGAGGGCTTGAGTATGGCCACATATGCAGGATTAACAAAAGTTGGCACCGGGGCTATTTATAATCAAGATTTTGGCCACTTTTTCAACTTGAAAATCAACCTTAACATTGCCACTGAAATGGCAGCACAAACCACGCCAGCAGCGAATGGTTATTTCACTATTGCCGATATAATCGAAATGGCGAATTGGCCAGCGAGGTGTGTTCCATTAATGGGAATTACGGAGGTAATCAGTCCTTCGACTGCCGCAGCAACCGCTGATATCGGTTTTGCAGGGGGGCAAGAAATAGAAGCAGGGTTTGATTGTGACGCCACGGCCGGGACTATTACTGGGGATTATTACGGTGAAGGAGCTGTCGCGGCGGGTTTTATTGCCGGGGATACCATAGATTTTGAGGTATTGACTGCTAATATGGCAGATGGCAATTACAACTTTTTCATCTTAGGGCTTGATCTTTTGGCTCAATAGCTTTTTTATTAACTAGCCATCAAACTAATTTAAAGCAGGTGTAGGATATTTCACCTGCTTTAAATAAAAGGAGATTATCTAATGGCAGAAAGAAGGTTTATGTTGATTTATAATGGAGAGGCATCAAGGGTTGTCCAATGGAGTGAAGAAATTGAGGCACGGAAAGACTCTGTTTTTTGTGATGCTTCTGGTAATGCAATCGGTGGTATTCCACCTGCCCCACCGCCTAAAATACTGAACACAATGAGTTTAAATGAATTAATGGAGTATGCCGAAAAGAATAACATCACGGTTGATAAGCGTCAAAACTGGGATGCCAAAAAACTTCGCCTCTACATCAAAATGATCGAAGCCGAAAAAGAAGAGGAAGAGATGTCAAAAGTTGATAATGAAAAGGATTAAAAAAAATGGACTTTTCGGACATCCGGGATAATGTTTCTGATATTATAGGTCCCTCAAAAACACTATTGAATCGCTTTATTTTAGGTGCCCTAAAAGATTTATGCTCAAAAACATGGGCGTATACGGAAGTATTATCTTTTCTTACTACGGCTGGCACGAGAGAATATACTCTTACACCTACGGATTCCGATACGATAATTATCGGTATCCCCCATAACGGTGTACAAAAAGCAACCATTAATACCCCGCAACCTACGGCATCCGATGGAACATCTGCCGGGGCACTAACCCCAGGAACAACATATTATTATAAGGTAACAGCCCTTGTAAATGATTACAGGGAAACCCTACCATGTGTGGCCGTTAGTTATGAATGTCCTGCAACTGGATCTATTATATTGACATGGGATGCTATTAGTGGGGCAGACGGATACAAAATATATGGCAGGGATGGCACAACATATCTGGAGATAGATGAGGTAACGGCCGTTACATGGGAAGATGATGGTTCAGAAACCCCGGCTGGAGATATTTTAACAACAAGTGAATTAATGAAGGAAATTGGGTTAAGCAATTTAGAGGCAGAAAAACAACGTAATATTACCTGGCGATCTTCTGAAAGTGATGGTTTTAATAAATTAATTTATAATGGGTATAATAAGATTGAATTAGACAGAATACCTATAACAAGTGGAATTGGGGTACAGGTAAGGGTAGCCTTAGAGCCAACAAAAGAAATAACAATTCCCCCAGTATTAGAACAATATCATATATCAATAGAAGATTATGTAAGGTGGAAACTTTACGCTATGACCCTTACTAAAACCGCTACATGGCCGGATAAAAATTATGCCGATTATTATCGAAGGGAATATTTGAAAGAAAGAATAAACTTAAAGATAAGGGTAATGTACGGTTTTGGCGGAGACCAGAGGATTAAACCTGTCTTTTTTGCATAAGAAGAAGTACGGGAGACTTTATTTAAAAATTTTGCGTAGAGGGCCAAGGATTTGATGAAAAAAAACAAACAATTCAGCTTAATAGTCGGCTTTTTGGTAGTCATTTTCCTATGCAATGGCACGGTCTTTGCAAGCAATGAGACAAATAGCACAAAAACAGGAGCAACCATTATAGCCGAAGTACGATATAGGTTAAATGAAACCACTCCTTCCTATTGGGCTGATTCAGAGCTTCTTATCCATGTGAATAATGCCATTCGGGACATTATAGCGATAAGTGGTTGTTCTGAGGTCAGTATAAGGCAAATATTATCAAGCGGCACATCAGAATATAGTATCACTGTAAACTACATTGGGGTAAACGATGTCATTTATCAAGGCGGAGAAACCTCTTTTAAAACATTAACGAAAGGGCAAAGATCACAAGTCGGACGGGTAGAAGGGGTTTTTGACGAGCCCGAATATTATTATATTGCGCCTGAAAAGGTCGGAATCTACCCATTAAAAGATAATGAAAATGTCACTGTCACGGGGAATACTATATATATTTATATAAAACCCTATCAGCCAGATATCACCATTGATGATCTTATTCCATTGCCAGCATGTTATAATGAGGCAGTTATTAATTATGTCCTTTGGCGAGCTTTTCCTAAAAGAAATCAAAGGGAAGAATCGGAATATAACAGACAAGAATATATAAATAATCTTGGTATTTGTATTAATTTAGATAAAACGCCTGAAGAAATTTGGAGGATAATAAAACCATCAGCAGGAGAGAAAACACAATAATAGGGGATGTTAGAAATCCATGAAAAAACGCATCATATTACTATCCCTAATCTTTCTTGCCCTCTTTATTGGTGTCTACAATAGGGGTGGACACAAACCTGCCATCTCCGACCCAAATCAAAAAAAAAGCATCTTATTTTCTGAAAAATTAGACAGGACAACCCCAGGGACATTTCTAAAGCCGGGGAGCATAGTCGATGGCTCAAACATGATGCGGCCAGGGCCAGGGCTTCCAATTGGCTGGAAAATGAGGGGTGGTAGTACAAAATATAATACCACAGCCATAGCCGCCGATGAAGTAAAGGGCATTTGGAAATATGAGAACTCAGAACACAATATAGAATGTTTTTTTGCTCAATGCAATGACAAGATCTATATTAGCAGCTCTAATCCCCCGAACACAGTAGCCACATTCGGAACAGCTATTTATACCCTCGACTCTGGGACATCAGCAGCATTTGGGGAGAAAATAAATGATGACATGGTATGGGCTGCAAAGGGTAACACACCATGGGCATATTCCGGGGGTACGGCATGGCCTGACAGATGTTATATCAAGCATGAGGCAGGGACAACATTATATGATATCGCCACAGAGGATGTCAATAATGATCGCATAGACCAAAATGTATTATTCGTCCAGCATAGCGGGGCCAGTGAGCAAGGATACATCGGGTTTAGACGTAGATTGGTAGGGGCCTCATTCGATTTCGTAACCGGAGCCACAAATATTGAAGCATCCGGGATTACATTCCAGGCTTATCGTGGCGGGGTCTGGTGTGGTGTTTCTAATTTAACCGATGGCACGGCAGATCCATCAGGCGTCACGACATGCTACAAAAGTGGCGGGCGTGTGACATGGGACTACAATGAGGAAGATGAGGCGATAATCCTCCCATGGACGGTTGATCATTATTACTGGTACAGATTCGGGGTAACAGGTTACGTCACCCAGGGCATAAAAGCTTATAGGATTCGGGTCCATGACCAATGTGAGGAAATGACTAACTTATGGGGCGGTAAATATAATATTGTTCTGAGCGCCTTTAAGGATAGCTCAGTCTCAGGATACCTCGATTATACGGCAGAGCTTACCAGTGGCAATAAATATCTTTATATGGACATCGGGGGCCTCACGTCTTCCGATTCGGTTATATTGGGCTTTCTTTATCAATCAAGGGGGCTATACCTTGATTTTGACCCTGAGTATGTAAATGGAGGGACAACTGGTGGTGTAAGCGTGTATGGATGGAATGGAGGATTAAATACATGGGTTGCTAAAAACGTGACAATCGACTCAACCAGTCAAGAGGGGGCTCCATGCGCTTCAAAAGGAACTATCGTATGGGATGATGATGATATAGACGATATGAGGCAAATTGGAACTGATTTTGTACCATTATATTATTATAAAATAGTTTGGAATTTCACATTGCCGGATGATATCAGGTTGATAGAGGCAGGCCAAATACCAAGGCCAGACACAATCCCGCCATTTCCTAAATACGCTATTGTAAAGGAGTACCACGAGAGGGCATTATGGGGGCCAAGCATAACCCACCCGCATGGGCTTGACTTTTCTCAGGTTGATTATCCGCACATACTAATGCAGGATGGAGTCCCAAATATTACGGCTAGAAGTGCTGGTTCGACTGGGAATATATTCGGCCCTGGGGAACCTTATGCAATTGTAAGGTTCGCTGATTGGGGGATATTGGGAACCATTGATCCTCTTGCGCTATACATCCTCCAGGGCAAGACCCAGGGAACCATTGATTCCATGCGTATCAGTAGCACGGTTGGGG
>JAXHVA010000090.1:0-17129 GCA_034189035.1 Thermodesulfobacteriota bacterium | reverse complement strand
TCAAGGCCAGTACCAACAAAATCTTTATTAAAGCTGCCCAGGTGAATCCTGACAGTATCGTCTTTTATGATGCTATAGTTTTGCTTGGTGCACCCGAAACAAATCAAACTGAAAAACCAGTCTGGCTTGTCGGGTATACCTAGACTAATGGATATCAACACGCTGTTATGACCTGTCAGCAGAGGTCATTGCCTTGATTGACAAATTTCAATGGGACATCGAGAAATTCTTCGCCTGGTGGAAACCGCACCTCAAAGTCTACCATGTCATTGCCAGAGATAAACGTGGGCGTATAGTTCAAATCCTCTCAGGTGTGATAATATATCTATTGTCGGCAATTTACTGCCATGAGCAGCACAAGGAGAAGGTCAGTATCAAAAGAGTGAGAGAACTACGAATAAAAATTCAAAACGAGTTCCATAATCTCCAGACTAATTCAGATACCTCAAAAAAATTCAAGCAGGTGTATTCCTGATACCCATAAGCAAATACCTAACAGGCGAAATTACTGAGTTTTATGAAATAAAAAGATATCAATCCGCCAAAAGCAGTGGTCAATTTTTATTACGGATATTGTTTAAACGACTTAGTAGGGTTAATAATAAGAACGGGGATAATCTTTTAATTAAGGACCAGTTTCTATATTTCTTTGATTATATCTTCTAGTATCCTTATCCCTTTTTGAATCATAGAGAGGTCATACACTCCTGTTATATAAGATCCTTTTTGAACAATAAGAATCTTCTTATGCATAGGGTCATGCGAAATGAAACAGTGTTCTCCAAGATTATCCATGGAGGGGCATCTTCCGGTTGTATTCAGAGAATTTTTATACTGCTCAAAGGTCTTGATTGCATCTTCTCTTGAAGGGAAGAAAGAGAGAAATACTGAAAACTTTTCACCTTCAAGCATATATTTGGAAACGATCGTCCTGTTAAAAAAACGATCGTTAAGAAATTCTCCCTTAACATACCTTTCAGACCCTTTGACCCTTCCGAATTGAGGGAGGAGGGAAAGCTGCCAAGGAGACGAGGTATCTCCCTTGATTTTTTCTGCTACGTTGTAAGCTATGGCCCTATGTTGTATTTTCTTCGTTTTGCTCTTAACAAAAGAGAGAATCTCAATAAAGTATTTGTTTTTATAAAAGGTAAGATAGCCATTGGTTTCAAAAGACGCTGTGCCGATCTTTAACGATGCTGCTTGTTCCCCTCTTTTTAACTGAAACATGCCAAATGCATTGAGCTTTTCTCCCATATCATAGATGTCGATAGTTATCGAATCGTTTGGGTTCGATTTTGAGTAATATCGTGCGCCTTGTAATGAAACAAAACCGTTTGCAATAAACGAATCTGCTCCCCCATTCATGTATTCATAGAGATTCTGCGGGTCAAATTCGTATGGCTTTTCTCTTATTGTCCAATCGGATATTTTTATCGAGTCGATGAGATACGTATCTCCTCGTAATTGAGGGATGCATAGGTAAAAAACGCAGGCAAGTAAAACAATGGTTCCGAGAGGTTTCGTATAGCTAAAATTCAAAGAAGAATTGAGCACGATTTTGGTAACCTCAAAAAGATATTTTAGATCCCAGAAACGTCTTTTTGTAAAGTAGGCTTTTGCAGTATGATTCTTTTTTTCTCTTCCCACTTCTTTCTTATTTCCTCTATACGTTTGCGGTCCCTCCCTAAATTTAAATTAGTGCTTCTTATCACCTTGACTCGATAGGAAATTCGAACTGGATAGACAAGGTGCTAAGTTCCCCACAGAAACCCCCAGATTGTTTGGCATTTTTCCTGAGAATATAACCAACTTTGTAATTCTTCCCTGATTTTTGATCAACCTTCGACTTTGGGATAAGCTTTCTTTAACACCAGCTTGCCTGTCCTTCTTTATTTCTTAAGAGCTCCTGTATATTTGCTTCAATAATACGATATCCCACATTGCCATAGAGAATTTGCCGTCCTTCATTGAATACTAAAGTAGGACTGCCTATTACTCGATGTCTTTCTTTGAGTTGCATATCGAGATCCAAGGCAGCAAAGGCTGCCCCGCTTTCTATTTGATCTCGGATTTTTTGAATAGGTAAATCTAATCGCTCAGCGATTTCCATCTGAGCCTTTAATTTAGAAATATTGACCAGATCTCTAAAAAAAGCAAGCCGCAACTCCCATACCGCTTTCTCAAATAAACTTCTACGATCACCTTCTGATACTAGGTCATCCAAGGGTTGATCGTGTTCTTCACAGAGCTGTATTGCTTTTAAGAAAAGATGACAACTAGCACATGAGACAGGAATGTTTCTGGTCCAAATCTTGGGGTGTACCTCGACATGTTCAAATTTTGAAGCAGCTTCCAGAACATGTTGACTGTAGGCAGTAAAGCCACCCTTGTGGTTCCAATCTTGTTCGATCTTTGGCTTTACAGAACCAAACACTTGGATAAAATGATATTTAAGTTCGATTTTATTGCCAAATTTCTTTTTCAATTCATCAATCCTTATTTGTGATAAGTATGCCCAGATGCAAAGGACATCCGAAAAATGTAGGATCGTAACCTTATTTATATCTGTCATAATAAATCCAATCCTTCCTTTTTGTTTTTATGAAAGAACTTCTAAGGAAATTCTATAGATGAATTAAATTATCGCTCCCTTTTCAGTTTTATCTACCCTTGAAACAGTGACTTTTTTGACAAATGCTACAAAAAGCACTCTATCTTTTTTTGTATATCATTAAATAGCTGGATTATGTTCTTTTTAACAGAATCTATCACATATTCTGTCTTTTCAATTCCATCTATCAGCCCTGCAACCTGCCCGCAGCATATCTCTCCGTCTTCTGCCTTACCGAGATGTTGGGCATTATATTGTGCACCTAAAGAAAATTGAAACAGATCTTCATCCGAGATGCCTGATTCTTTGAGGCCCATAAACTTCTTAGTAAAGGAGTTTATGAAATCTCTTACTATCATAGGTCCTTTAGGGAGGGTGATTGTACATGTATCTCCTCCCTTGACAACTAGCTCTTTTACCAACTGGTGACTTTCTGATTCTTTAGTGAGCATAAATCTGGTTCCCATGTAAACACCGTCTGCACCCAATACCAGGGCCGCTAGTATACCCCTAGCATCCCCTATACCTCCGCCTGCAATGACAGGTATTGTGACCGCATCGGCTACCATCGGAGTCAAGGTGAATGTTGTCAGCTCTGTAAGTCCCTTATGTCCCCCGGCTTCAAATCCCTCACAGATGACGCCGTTAACACCTGTTTTTTCGGCTTTCTTTGCATGACTTGCTGTTGAGACAGCATGAAGTACCTTAATCCCGGCATCTTTGAGTACCTTAGTATACACATCGGGACTGCCTACGGAAACAACTGCAACCGGAACTTCCTCTTCAATCACCACCTCAACCACTTTTTGCGAAAACTTTCTGAGTTCCCCAAACCCTACGGCGATATTTACAGCAAAGGGATTTTCTGTTAGATTTTTTACCTTTTTTATCTGATCTCGTATCCTTTCACCTGTAATTTCCACGTCTTCAATAATACTGTCAACGCCAGTATTCGGTCCCAATGTACCTAGACCACCGGCGTTTGAAACGGCTGCTGTCAGGTCAGCGCCACTCACCCAGTTCATAGGCGCCTGAAGGATTGGATATCTAATGCCCAGAAGTTCGCACACACGATTTCTTTTCATATTATCCTCCTCTTTTAGTTGGATATATTGCTAATTGAACGTTAACGGTCTGTTGCTCAAACCGAAATTCCTTTGGACGTTAATCTTTTGAACTAAATTTCAACGTATTACATAATGACGTCGTCTGTAACATTATAAGAACTCGCTTCAATATAGCCCTATCCCATAAATGTCGGCCTCAGAATTTTTTGCTGAACTCTTTGAACTTCGCTAGCATCATAAAAGAGGTTTTACTGTAATTTTACACACACCATTACATACTTAAATCTTAGCCTAAAGGCGAGGGTTTTTCTCCCACTCCCCGATAAGGGCAGTAATCGATGAGGAGGTCCCTATGATTCACCATTCGTAATATAGCTATCGTTGAAATATCTCCCCTGTTTCATCTCCAATCCTCATTAATAATCGTAATATTCCTTTATTTATCCCGTTAACCATACCACAGTACTCTACTGTGTCAAGATATGCAAATTTTGTAATTGTGCCTCCCTTTGTTTTCAAAAGGCCATATTGTTTTGCTTCTCTGCCAAGTCTTTTCACTTTATCCAAGATTTTTTCAAAACTCTATCTCTTTTCCATTATAGAAAATATCCTATTCAATAATGGTTATTCCATCTTTAAATAATCACTAAATCTTCCTGCCCACTTTACTACCGGATTTGTCATGGCTGCATGATCTATCTATTTCTTTCCTACCTACTCAACAAATTCCTCTTACGGCAATGCGTACCCGCTATCTACTGGAAGGTAACTTCCTGTTATCATGTCTGAGCAAGGAGAAGCAAAGAACAAGACAGCTGTGGCTACTTCCTTCGGTGTGCTTCGCCGTAGCGATGTCATCTTTATCTGTCTCTTCCTTATTCTATCATCCAATGCTAGTACGTCATTTGTGAGGGTCATGCCAAACGATATGGTATTCACTGTAATCCAGTATTGACAAACTCAATCGCCAGTTTTTAGTAAAATCTATCATGGCGGCCTTAGCTACGGCATAGGCATGACTCCCAGAAACAGGTTTATGAATGATAGTACTGTTCAGATTGATGATCCTTTCCCATCTTTTTTCTATCATCCCTGAACAATACACCCTTATAACAAAAAAAGGCAGTCTTTATAGCCCCGTCGATCTGATACTGCATATCCTCCCAATCAAGCTCGCTAAAGCTCTTGAATCCAATCGGGCTGACTTAGTTGTTCACAAGTATATCTATTGTCTCAAAACGGTTTGAACCAGAACGGATCATTGAATCGACTTCTTCTCTTTTTGCAAGATCAGCCTAGATAGCTATAACGTCACCATCTGATTCTTTTATCTCTTTTTCAACCCTGTCCGGCTCTCCAATATCTTTCTGATATATAATGTATAATCTAGACAAGCACAGAAAGGCCATATGTTCCTCTTTGGTTTTACTACATACTCGAAGGGATTTTTCAGGGTCAATAAGGCTCTATAGTATTTGATTGTTGTCGAAGCGACTCTTTTTTTAAAAGCGAAACTGTTTCGAAAAATCAGAGATTGAAACCATCCTGCAGTATCTTTGAAATCTGGCGCACGTACGAGAATGCTTTCTCAACAATCCTCTCCTCAATACCGGGCGCATGGAATGATCCTGGTTCATAATGCCCTGTGTTATTTCCTGCCTCATTTTTATCGGTGTATTTGATACAGCACTGCGCAGGAGATATCAACGCCTGCAAAGCGATTTCCCTCATAGAAATATCAGAACTCTCAGCAATACTATCCCAATAGCTACTCAATCGTCCAACAAGTGTTTGTGCTGTTTCCTTTTCAAGAGTCGCGGCACAAGTCGGTACAATTCCCCAAACAATAATCCCACCGGATTTTATAAATCGGGCTATTGGATCGGCATATGCTCTGGGCATGGTTTCAAATTGATATGCATTAATAGAGAGGATATCCAGTCCTAACCCGAGTAGATAGGGTAGATTTACATTGAGGCACAGGTGCAAGGCCTTGGGGCCTTCGATACCTGCATAGAAATTATTGTAATCTTCTTTGGCCTGCAAGTCATTATACCCTGAAAGTGATGTAAAGACCCAACCAAAACCGGGCTCATCCAACCAGATGAAGCAGTTTCTATTCTTATTTAAAAGCTCTCGATACTGGATATTGACCTTTCTTTGAATAAAATCATAGAGGAGTAATTTGACTTCTTCATTATAGATGATAGGTTTTTTGTTTTCATCAACGATCCTGAAACCGAAATTTATAGGGCCTGTTACCTGTCCTCTAATTGCAGGATAAAAATCGAGCTTGGAATTAAGGAAACGATGAAAAAGCAACGAGGAATGACAGGTGAGAGCATATGTCTCGCTATAAGCCATGCGTTTTGCATATTCACCAAGCTCATCCATAAATTTTTCGGTATGAAAACTGATTCCTCTGTGTTCAGTATCAACTGTTATTCCGGGGAACCCTTCTGATGTTTGCACCCACATATCTTCATAGAAACTGGCAAGGGGGAGCTGGGGCCAGAACGGCACATCGAGACTGAGCGCAAGATCAAGCGCCTTGTTAGGATCTGTATGGGGCAATACGCCCATAGCTGTAGTTCTGCAGTTTCCTTTTAAATCCATATAATAACACCATATTGCGTTATTTATCAAAGGGCAACATATAACCCCTCTCAGCTATTTGTCTTTTTAACACTCAAAAGTTGTTATCTCAAATACTAAACCACTTCAGCCTAAAGACGGTAGGTTTATGGAGTAACTATAAGAACTCACATCAATATAGCCCCTATCCAATAAATGTCGCCCCCAGAATTGCTTGCTGAACTCTTCGAACTTCGCTTGCATCATAAAAGAGGTTTTACAGTAATTTTACATACCCCATTATGTACTAAAGCCTTCGCCTAAAGGCGAGGGGTTTTCTCCCATTCCCCGATGGGGGACAATAAAATAAATGTTGGGATGCTCGAAATGGGTTTCATCGATCTTCAACGAAACCGCTTCATTTCGTTCTATTTCCACAGCGAAATAGAAGCAGTTAAATAGGTTTCTCTTTAGGAGTTCAGCCCATTTTCCTGCTTCTAAAGAGACATCATCTGTGCCCGCAATTCTTATTGAAACAAATCCGATATTCTAAATAGAACCACAAAGTATGCTGAAGCTCTCTATTTCGTATTCATTAAGCCCTCCTTTTCGCCTGTAAAAAATGCATAGAAAGGGTAGGCCCCAAATATTCTTCCTATAAACGGCCTTTTCATCAGGCTGGTATAGGTACAAGACCGATGAGAAAGAAAAAACGTGTACGATTCGTGACTAATATCCTAGTACAACTGGCTTTTTCTTGTAGCCATCATTCTTCATCATCAAAAAAATCAGGCGCTTCCATCAAGTCTAAATCCATAGTGTTGGCAAAATAATCAAAGAATATAGCCAATGATGAGCATAGGTTTTTGATTACTTCACTTTGAATCTTTCTTTGTTCAAGATCTTTCATTTTTGATAATTCCTTAACATTCTTTTGTATTACTGTCATTAATGAGCCCATTAGTTCTTCAGGATCAATCATGATGTCTCCTTATCTTGCGATTACAATTATTTCGATATTAACAGAAGTACATGCGCATGGCAAGGGAGGTAAAAGTGAATATCCTTAAAAAATTTTCTTCAATTGATCAATAATCGTTCTTATATACTCAGAATATTTCTCTTACGGCAATGCGCACCCACCATTTACCGGAAGGGTAACCTCCTGTTACTATGTCTGACCAAGGAGAAGCAAAGAACAGGACAACTGTGGCCACTTCCTTAGGTGTGCTGATTCGCCGTAGAAGTACCATCTTTGCCTGTCTCTCACTTATCCTATCATCCAATGCCAGCACTTCATTTGTGAGGGTTATGCCAGGCGATACGGTATTCATTGTAATCTCGTATTGACCAAACTCAATCACCAGGTTTTCAGTAAAGCTCGCTAAACCTCTAGAACCCAGTCGGGCTGACGTAGTTGTTTACAAGTATATTTATTGTCCCAAAACGGTTTGAACCAGAACGGATCATAGAATCAGCCTCTTTTTTCTTTTTAGATCAGCCTGGATAACTATAGCATTACTACTTTATTCCTCTATCTCTCTTTCAACCCTGTCCGGCTCTCCAATATCTTTCTGATAATTGAGGATTACAAAGGCACCTGATCGACCTACTGTCATAGCTATTGCCGCTCCAATCCCTCTGCTTGCTCCGGTTACAAGGGCTACCTTATTTTTCAATATCACACCTCTACTCCTTTATTATTATATTCTTTCTCAATCCATCCTCAAAGGTATTCGGGGATATCGGTTCCAAAAGGATTTGCCGATATTTGATTGAAATATAATGTATGATCTTGGGAAAATTGGGTTTATTGGTTTTATAAGAAGATGATAGTGATTGCTCGTTAATAGAGAGGCAAGCTGAGAAAGGTCATATGCCCCTCCTTACTCTTATTAACATACTCGATGAATTTCTCAAGGTCAATAAGGTTCTATAGTATTTCTATCCGTATAATTATCGCTGCTGCTTATATGGATGAATCAATTTTCTGATTGCAGTCAGTAGGGTCTGACCATAATGCCAAAATAATAGCACTTTCAAAGGCAATGTCAAAATATATTTTCTATTTTCTATGGATGAGACTTCAACTCCTGCGAATTTATTCCTTGACTTACAAATGCTCTTTTGTCATCACTGATAATCAGTGAACATCCAGAAATAAGAAATTTTGTTCAGCGTTATAGAAGACAAGGATTTTGAGCGCAGGAATATATTGACAAGTAAGAAAGCTGTGCGACGTATTTTTCATCTGAGTCTGATATAGAGATAGGGCAAAAGAGCTATTTATAGATGGAAACGAGTTATGAAAAGCAGTTTATTGTCTTTCTTTAAATGAAAGAAAAGGAGGAAGCATGAGACTAGATACGGAGAACAGGTTTTATAGGTACCCGCTCAAGGGCAAGGGTCCAGCAGACTATAGGGGGATCATATACGATCGAGGAGTAGTGACTCGAATAATACTCAATAGACCAGAATACCTCAATGCTCTCAGCCATTCTGTATGGGCTGAGGTAGAGGATGCCTTTGACAGAGCTGGCGATGACAAAGAGTGTAATGTGATTTTGCTTTCTGGAAACGGCCGCTGCTTTGCGGCTGGATACGATGTTATTGGTATGAGCCCAGAGAACGCACCTATGCTGGTAGACAGAAGACCGGTTGAACAGCTCATCAAGGATTATGGTTCCGAAGATGAGGTGTGGCACCAGTACAATATAGAGCACGACCACTTGATTACGTATATTGGACCACATAAATTGCGCACCAATCCAAAGCCAACCATAGCTATGGTGCACGGTTGGTGCATTTATGGGGGATATATCATGGCCACATCCTGCGACGTTGTCTTCGCTTCAGAGGATGCCTTGTTACTGGGGGGTGCCCCATGGGATGGTGGGATTTATAGGCTACCGCAAAGCCATAGAGCTTATCATGGAGCACCGTTTTCTGACCGCTCGCGAGGCTTATGACTACCGCCTGATCAATCGGGTCTACCCCGATTACGAAACCCTGGAGAGGGAGACTCTCGCCTTTGCATATCGTGTTGCTTACGAGTCCCCCAGTGCCATGAAGCGTGCCAAGATGTCGCTTTTAAACAAATGGACATTATGGGGCTACACAACAGCGGTTGAGGTTTTACGAACTCTGTTTTTCCAGACATGGCGAGACTGGGCAATGGATGGGCGAATCAGATATGAGGGGGCAGGCATAGCTCGAACCCTGTGGCCTTAAGCAACCTCGTAGCAAAGCTGGAGTCAGAGGGAAAGGAAGTGCCCAAGAATTTCCAGAGAGCAATAGCTAGAGCCGAGGAGAGGGATAATAGGGGAAAGTGGCAGAAAGCACTCCATCAAGACTGGAGGTCCGAAAAACGAGTGGAACGTACGAATGCTCAGGCAAAGGCCAATGATGACTTTAAAAAATCTTTCGACGAAAAGATAGATAAGGAGCTACAAAGAAGAGGGCTTAGCCTCGAGGACCTTAAAATCCCTACACGGTCGTAAACTCAGAAAACTGAGCCGCCAAAAAGAGGGTTAATGAATACAAAGATACTCATAGACCGCGCTTCTTGAACAACAGATTGAAAACGCCCTTTCAGGTTATGTCAATACGTATTGGTTAGTTATTTTTGTCTTTTTCAAATAGGTGCCGGTTGTTTTTCACAAGTACATTTGGTGGTTCCCTATATTTTTCAAAAAAATCATAACCCTCTTTAAGATTATCCCAGAAGGGAAACCATTTCGATATATGGTATGCTTTCATATTTTTTTCTGTCATGCGAGAAGGAAATATGTGAACACGAAATTTTTGTCCATTACGTAAAGCTGCATCTGCCAAAGCATAAATCTTTTCTATGTTCTTATCTGTCATGGCAAAACAACCAATTGAAACACAGTTACCATGTACCATAATTAAACCACCTGTGCGATTATGAGCCAGATCATATTTATTTGGATAACCGTCCGAAATAAATCGAATTTATTTTCATTTTGTACCCAGAGTTCTAATTCGTTTGATTGTTTAAATATTCGAATAAAAACAGGCGCTCCCCATTGGAGATGTTTCCTGTTGAGTGCTTTTATAAGAGTTGGTTTTACTTTGGAGGTAGCTTTTCTGGAGCGTGAACTGGAAAGGAGACTAACAAAACATGATTGAAATCACCGGCGCAAAAAAAAACGAAACAGTTAGAAAAACAGAAAGGTATCAGAAAATCAAAGAGGAGACGAAAGAGGTGGTCAATAGAGTATAAACTCCGGCAGATTTCAGTAAAGTGCCCTTTTTAGAAGGTGTTCCCATTCTTCATCTACCTGCCTTTGTATATCGGCAATATCCTCTTCGGATAAATGGGAAAACCTATCCTGGAGTTTCAGGTATTCTCTAACAGGTATGTTTTTCGGTTCCATGTTGATATGAAAGGTGAAACCGTTCTCCACTTCATACAGGGGGAATACCTTTGTATGTACAGCGAGTCTTGCGATCTTTATGATCTGGCTTGACTTGCTCTTCCATCCGGTAGGGCATGGAGAGAATATGTGTAAGAATTTTGTTCCATATATCTCCTTTGCCTTTTTTACCTTTGCACTGAGATCATCAGGATAGGCAATAGTGGCGGTTGCAGCGTAGGGTATTTCATGAGCAGCCATAATCTCAAGGATTCGCTTTTTGGGCCTGTCCTTTGGGTGTCTGACAGGCGTGGTTGTTGTCCATGCCCCGTAAGGTGTGGCCGAGCTTCGCTGGATCCCTGTATTCATATACGCCTCATTATCATAACAGACATAAATGAAATTCTCGTTTCTCTCTGCAGCACCGGATAAGGCCTGAAATCCAATGTCAAAGGTTGATCCATCACCGGCAAATGCAAGCACTGTTGTTTCTGTATCACCCTGAATATCGAGGCCGGCTTTTATCCCTGATGCAACGGATGCAGCGGTTTCAAAGGCAGTGTGAAAGAGAGGAACCCTGACTGAGGAATAGGGGAAGACACCGTCAATAACCGACCAGCATGAAGCGGGGATGACGATAACCGTCTTTTCTCCCAGTACATTCAGTATGTAGCGCATTGCAAGTGCTGCTCCGCAACCAGGACATGCCATGTGCCCTGGGCTTATGAATTCTTGCTTGGGCATGGTTGAACTCATGACTTTCCTCCTATCCAAATGCTCTCTTGGAGTGGTATATCCCGTTCATAGGCATCATTGATGATCTCTGTAATGATGCGCGGTGTTACGTCCAATCCGCCAAGTCCTGTAATGTAACTGTAGATCAGGGGCTTTGAGGGCTGGTTATACATTGCAGACTTTACCTCCTGAGCAAATATCCCGCTGTGTCCGAATGATATTGCCCTGTCGAGTACTGCAACCTTTTTTGCATCTTTTAAGACAGCAATAACATCTTCAAAGGGAAACGGACGAAACATCCTTATCTTAAAAAGTCCTACGTTGTGGCCCTCTTTTCTGAGATCATCTATGACGATCCTCGACGTACTCACTACCGTACCTGAAGTGACCAGGATGAGATCCGCATCTTCACATTGGTACGCTTCTGTGAATCCATAGCTTCTATGAAAGATGCTCTCAAAATCTTTATCGGCTTTTTTTGCAACGGTTCTCGCCCGTATCATGTCGTCTTGGATCTTGTTGCGAAACTCCTGATAATATTCAGGAGTAGCGAGATTTCCAAAGGAATGGGGATTTTCAACATCAAGTCTGTGTCTGGGCTGATATCGTGGAAGATATCTATCGACATCCTGGACATCCGGCACATCCACTGCTTCTGCTGTATGAGAAAGAAAGAAGGCATCCAGAACCAGCATAGTTGGCAATAAGACCTCTTCAGATATCCTGTACGCCTGAATCACTGTGTCGAGAACCTCCTGGTTGCTTTCGCAATAAAACTGTAACCAGCCGGTGTCTCTTTGGGAAAGGGAGTCAGTCTGATCATTCCAGATGTTCCACGGGGCACCCAATGCCCTGTTCACGTTTGCCATAACAATGGGCAGCCTGGCGCCTGTTGCCCAATGCAGCATTTCATGCATCAATGCAATCCCCTGGGATGATGTGGCTGTAAAGGTCCTGGCCCCTGCTGCAGATGCACCAATGCAGCATGCCATGGCCGAATGTTCGGATTCCACTTTGATAAACCTTGCATCCAGGTGTCCGTCTGCGCAGAACTCAGAGAGTTCCTCCACAATAGAGGTTTGGGGAGTTATCGGGTATGCAGCTATGACCTGTACCCTGGAGAGCATTACCCCGTAAGATACAGCATGGTTTCCGATCATTACCTTGATCATTTCTCTTCCCTCTCCATGTATATACAGTCTCTAGGACATTCTTCAGCGCATACGCCGCATCCCTTACAGTGGTCATAATCGATCGTATTCCGGATTTTGCCCTTCTGTTTTATGACTGCCAGATCAGAACAGAATAGATAACAATTATCGCAGTGGTTACAGACCCCGCAACTGAAACATCTGTTCGCTTCTTGTAAAGCGGTTTCACATGGAAAACCAAGATGCACCTCTTTATTAGAAGATATGCTTTGATCAATCGAAAGGGTCTGTACTGCATGTCTGGAGCTTTGCTCAAAATAGTCAATATTGATGTCCCTGAACCTAACGACTTCCTTGCTTTTTCTTCTGGACGGATCGTCTCGTTTAAGATAACTTCTCATTGACAGGCTGGGTCCATCGCCTATCCTTATCGTATCCATCACATCTTCCAGGGTCTTTGCCTTGAGATATCTATCGATTGAAATAGCTGCCCTTTTGCCTGATCCGATAGCATGTGCAATGGATCGTAAAGGAGACTTTACGTCTCCTCCGGCAAAGATGCCATTCATTGTTGTCTCCAGGCTCTCATCTGTGACGATTAACTGGTTTTTTACATCTATCTCTTGCGGGAGGATAGAGATATCAGGGACTTCTCCAATTGCGGAAATGATATTGTCCGCTTCTATTTGAAAATGGGAGTCTTTGATCTCTATGAGTGTCTTCTTTCCGCTGGCATCTGGTGGTCCTGACCTGTTCTTTACACATTCCAGTGTTATGACTCTATCACCTTGGGGTACGATTCTTGTGAGGGATATGAGATACGATATCTCTATCCCTTCCTTCTCTGCTTGAATCACTTCACTTTTGATGGCAGGCATCTCCCCAGGTGTTCTTCGATAAAGGATGAAGGGTTTTGCACCCAGTCGCAAGACCAGTCTGGCTGCATCGATGGCTGTGTTGCCTCCGCCGATAACAGCCACTTTCTTGCCTAGTGGAACCTTCTTTCCAAGGTGTATATCTTTTAAGAAATCGAGACCGGACATGACCGAACCGCTGTCTTCCCCGGCAATCCCGAGGCGTGTGCTTATATGAGATCCAGTAGCAATAAATATTGCTTGAAAGTCTTTCATGTCTTTGGTGATAGTCTCTCTATCGATCCTGGCCTTGGTCTGGATTTGAATGCCCAGTCCCAATATGGTATCGATCTCATGTTCGAGTATGTATTTTGGGAGACGATAGTCGGGGATACCTATCCGTAAAATCCCTCCAAGAACAGGCAATGCCTCGAAGAGAGTGATATGATATCCCATCCTCCTGAGCTGATATGCACAGCTCAGACCTGCAGGACCAGACCCAATGATCGCGATCTTTTCTTTCTTTTCCTTCCTCTTTATTGGAGAGAGAATATACCCTCGTTTCATGGCATGATCCGCCAGAAACCTTTCAACGGCACTGATGTTTATGGGCTCGTCGAACTCTCCTCTATTGCAAAAATCCTCACATGGATGCATACATGCCCTGCCGCATACAGCGGGCAGGGGATTCTCTTCTTTTATAAGGCTCCATGCTTCTTTATATCTCTTTTTTTGAACCAGATACAGATAGCCTTGTACATCTTCCCCGGCCGGGCATGAATTATTACAGGGGGGAGTCTTATCCTGGAATATAGGTTTTAAGTATCTCCAGTCCCCGGTCTTATTCCAAGCCATACTTTCAAAAGACGAGGTAACCAGTGGCAGGTCTTCTTTTTTATCGAATGTAATCTGCTTGTCCATTTTATTATCTTACACCAGAGTAGATATGCTACGTAAGAACTCTCAATGAGGCTTCTTTTGCTGCAGAAGCATTTCCTGCCTTATTGGACGGGACTGTATCCCTGATTCCTTCGAGTATAGAATTCAGACTGACGATACCTGTAATCTTTGAGAATGCACCGAGGATTGCAGTATTGACTATTGGGGAAGTCGGTGTCCCCAGTCTGTATTCAATAGCTATACTGTCCGCATCAACAGTTGCGACTCGAAACTCTGAAAAATTATTGAACTTCGATGGGGCAGCATCCGTATTGATCAATATCCAACCGTTTTTTTTAAGGCCTTGCGTGACATTCGCTGATGAGATTAAGGTGGCATCGAGGACAACGATATGATCGGGGGTATATATGAAGTTTCTCAAACGGATGGGATGGTCATCCACCCTGGTAAATGCCGTAACAGGTGCACCCCTGCGTTCTACACCAAATGTGGGAAAAGCCTGAACATGCTTTCCCTCATGGAAGAAAGCAATTGCAAGCGCCTTGGAGGCGATTACTGCTCCCTGTCCACCTCGTCCATGAATTCGAATCTCAATCATCTGAGTTTTCTAATCTTTGCTTATCTAATTAGAGTATGTGTTATCCTTGATAAATAACGACCAAAGCCCTAGCATTTTTCTTTCCCAGGGCACGGAAAGCATGAGGAAGATTTGAATCAAAGTAGAGGCTGTCTCCAGGGCTGAGTTCACAGGTCTGTTCATCGGAATTAAATTCAAGGAGACCCTCTAAGAGGTATAAGAACTCTTCTCCTTTGTGATTGAAAAATATCAGCTCCTTCTTCTCTTTTCTCTCAAACTCCACTAAAAAAGGCTCCATAGATTTCTTTTCCTTTGGGTAAGCCAATGACTCATAGGTATACCCTATTTTTCCCTGTTCTTCATGGCTTCTTCTTTGGAGCCTTTTCCCCTCTCCCTTTTTTACGAGGATGGATTTCTTATCTGATGGGGCATCAGAAAAAAAATACCCCATACCTGTAGCCAATGCCTTGGATATTTTTAAGAGTGTTGCAATCGGGGGTGTGACCACTTCACTTTCAATTTGAGAGAGCAATAAAGGGGATATCCCTGTCTTTTTCGCTATATTTTCTAATGAAAGCCTTTTTTTTTCTCGAAGGCTCTTCATCTTTGATCCAATGTTGAGTTCTTTTACCTCTGCTTTATCTTCGGAATTCATTATCTGACTTCCTTCCTCAATAAAAGGTAATACCTCTTTTCCTGAAGCAAAAAAAAGTGATGTGTGAAAGGATATACAATGGTTTTAACCGACATACTTTTTGATATTCATCGTAGCTGCACTTTCATGACCATCCCCTTCTTTATATGTCTCATATGTATCGACTTCTTCAGGTAAGGGTCTTATAATCACCCCTTTTTGCTTCATAAAACCGATGAAATTCTCGATCTTTTCACTTTCAGACAGGCCTTCTTGCGTCTTTGAGAGGATGGTTTCAACTTCATTGTCTCTGTTGCCTTGGCCTTCGATGAACTTTTCTAAAGCGGACTGTTCACTCTCTGACATCTCGATCTTTGTGATTCTTTTTTCGTTATTGACTATCTTAAAGGGAAGGCCTAAAAATGCCTTGTCGCATTTTATGTTTTGTACACCGAATTGTTTTAACTCATCAACCTGGAAGTATGTATGCGCGAGCAGTTCTTCACCGTTGGTTATCTTGCTTATCATCCTTGCCATTGCAGCACCAGGGCCTATAATAGCGGACTTTCCTCTTTTTTTCGTTATGGTAGCCCCTTCGGATCGGGTTCCTTTGACGATCTTTTCCATTGTATCATTATCGAGGATATCTCCAAGGGGTTTGCCTTCGAATTTTCCATTTGAAAAAACTGGAATCATGGTCGGACCGTGGCTTCCAAGGACGTAGATATCTGTAATCTCTTCAGGACTTACGTATCGTCCTGTCTTTGTCTGTAAGGCAGAACAGATCAGGCGTGCCAGACGCGCTTTGTCTACTTCACCTCCAAGACAGAGGATATTCCCCTCTTTGAATCCTGCTTTCAGGGCTATTGTCCCCATATAGTCGACCGGGTTGGTTGAGATGATTACCCGGGCGTTCGGTGCAACGTTGTATATACTGTCTAAACATGACTTCATCAGGGAGGCATTTCTGAAAAACAGCATGTCTCTTGTCTCATAGGGATATTCCCTTCCCAAACCAATTGTTATGGCAACAAAATCACTGTCTGCCATATCTTCATAAGAGTTTGTTCCGGTAATTCGACAGCCGGTAGATGCGCAAACAGCATCATACATGTCCCGGCATATTCCATCGACCCTTTCGTCGTCTTGTGTACGTTTACGATTATAGATAACTACATGCTGAGCTATGTCCGTGCTAAAACAAGCAGCGTTCGTTCCAACTCCACCAATACCGACAACAGAAACCTTCTTTACCTTTTCCATATTAAATCCTCTCCACATTCGCATGAAATTTGATGAAACATGAAATCCATCATGTATATTATAGCTTATATTAAGCTAATTGTATGGGATAGTCAATTGATTTTCTTGTAAAGAGTCCTCGTTATATCTTTATCTTTGCTTCTCTTTGTAAAAATCGGTCACGGCAATGGCAGTCATATTATAACGCGTGTAACTGTTTGAGTGATGTAGTGAGTTTTGAACGGGTTATAATATGACTGCCATTGCCGTGACAACTCAATATCCATTAAACAGCGATTTTCGCACCGCTATGTGAGACATAATTGATCTTCACTCATCAATGAAACTCGAACTGCAGGCGTTTATTCCCGAGCCAGGATATGCTCGTGGCCTTCTTATCTAACT
>JAXHVA010000009.1:0-76500 GCA_034189035.1 Thermodesulfobacteriota bacterium | reverse complement strand
AATTTGAACGTCTTGGATATTACCGCTTTGTATCCAGAAAAACAACTAAAGCCGGAGTGATAGACTACATCACCTTTTATAATGCTGACCGACTCCATTCGGCTCCAGGATATATGAGTCCTATGGATTATGAAAAAATCCAATCCTTCAATGCTGCTTAATAAGGCGTCCGTTTTTACTTGACCACTACATACACACCTCAGATAAGTTGCGCGCGTTATAATGTGACGGCCTTTGCTGAGTAAACTCAATAGCCATTATACATGTAATAAATCTTAATTTTAAGGAGTAAAAATGAGTGTAGAAATACAAGTTGAGGACTTAAAGAGGGAAGTGGAATATGGATTGGCGTTGAGAGAAATTACCAATCGTATACACTCTGCCAAGGACTTAAACGAGATTCTAATTAACACAAAGGATGATATCCTGTGGTTATTTGATGCAGAGAGGATTACTATATATGCAGTGGATGGGGTTCGTAAAGAGCTGTATTCTAGATTTAAGGTAGGCAATGAAATAAACGAGATTCGGGTGCCTATAAATTCTAATAGTATTGCAGGTCATACATCGTATGCCAAAACAATCATTAATATTAAGAATGCCTATGATGATGATGAATTAAAAAAAATCAATACCAATCTCAAATTCGATAAAACCTGGGACATCAAGAGCGGCTATAAGACTACCCAAATTTTAACCTCACCAATTATCTTTGATAAATACCTCCTTGGTGTAATACAGTTGATTAATAAGAAGAGCGGTGACTATTTTACAATCGAGGATCACAACTCTATTACTGAAATGGCGAAGATTTTAGGGATTGCTTTTTACAATCAGATCAAGATGAGCAAAAAAAGCTCATCGAAGTTAGATTACCTTTTAAATCATAATATAATCACTACGAAAGAATTAAATAGGGCTGTCAAGGAGGCTAGATCACAAGGAGAAGATGTTGAATCCGTGTTAATAAGAAAGTATAAGGTTTCAAAGGAGGATATCGGTAAATCACTCAGTGATTTTTATGGTTGTCGATTCATTGTTTTCAACGAAAAAACTTCAAAACCAGAAGATCTATTGATAGCTTTACGGGTGAGTTATTTACGAACGAACCTTTGGATTCCTTTAGAATCAAAAGACGATACTGTTATTATAGCTATTGATAACCCATCGGATCTTCAAAGGACAGACCTTATCAAGTCAAGATTTAAAGACAAATCATGCGAATTCGTTGTTGCACTGAAAGAAGATATACTTAGTTATATAAATCTCTTCTATACTAAAGAAAGAAAGGTTGACTCAATCAGTGACATATTGAGCAAGCTTGATGATGAAGAGTATGATGCTGCATTTGGTGCTGAAATAGAAGAGGTGAGCGAGAACGATAGTATTATCGTTCAATTGGTAAATCAGATAATAACCGACGCATGTGATAGAGGGGCCTCTGATATTCACATTGAGACATATCCGGGTAAGAGAAATACCGATGTAAGACTCAGAATAGATGGTGTATGCATTCCTTATGAGTCTATACCTTATGGGCATAAAAAGGCTGTTATATCGAGAATAAAGATTATGGCTCAATTGGACATAGCTGAAAGAAGGTTGCCTCAGGACGGAAAGATAAAATTCAAACTCCCTGGAAACAGAGAGATTGAATTGAGAGTGGCCAGTATTCCTACTGCCGGAGGGACAGAGGATATTGTTATGAGGGTCTTATTTGGCAGCAATCAACAGATTCCACTGGAAAAGCTAGGTATGACGGATAAGGACCTAATTAATTTTAAAGAGATAATACAAAAACCATATGGTATTATTATGGTAGTTGGCCCTACTGGTTCCGGAAAGACAACAACGCTCCATTCGGCTTTGGGTTTTATCAATACCCCGGAAAGAAAGATATGGACAGCAGAAGATCCTATTGAGATTACCCAATATGGATTGAGGCAAGTCCAAGTGCACCAAAAGATTGGGCTTGATTTTGCAGTTGCAATCAGAGCATTTTTAAGGGCAGACCCAGATGTGATTATGATAGGCGAGATGAGGGATGCAGAAACTGTTTCTGCTGCTATTAAAGCATCCTTAACTGGACACCTTGTATTCAGCACATTACATACCAACAGTGCACCCGAAACTATTACAAGGCTTTTAGATATGGGTATGGATCCTTTTAACTTCTCAGATGCTTTACTGGGAGTACTTGCTCAAAGACTGATTCGGGTTCTTTGCAATAAATGTAAAGAGTCTTATAAACCTTCCTTAGAAGAATTCGACACCCTGGCTTGCGAATATGGGAAGGAATACTTTGAGGATTTGAATATAACATATAGCAATGATATTGTCTTTTCCAGACCTGTGGGATGCGAAGCCTGTAACAATACAGGCTATAAAGGAAGGATAGGCATATTTGAGTTATTAATAGGCTCATACGATATAATGGCATTGGTTCAAAATAGAGCAATGGTTGAAGAGATACGCAATCAGGCTATGAAAGAAGGGATGAGAACATTAAAGCAGGAT
This sequence comes from Thermodesulfobacteriota bacterium, assembly GCA_034189035.1. Lineage (GTDB taxonomy): Bacteria > Desulfobacterota > UBA8473 > UBA8473 > UBA8473 > JAUXFK01. The sequence goes on along the minus strand of JAXHVA010000009.1, from coordinate 73,983 downwards.
GGTATTAGAAAGGTAATAAAATGTTATACTGATATAACGCATGTTCGAGCGGTATGCATGAGGTGAGTCTGGCTTTTTTATAGTCAGTGTCCATCTAGAAATGAGTGATTCTGTTCAAGGTCAAGGAAAGTGAAGAATATACTCGGAGAGTTTAATAGATGAATTAAAGAAAACTTACCAGCAGTGACGAATAATTTTGTCAAACAGGACAATATAGCCCTTTAGTTTATTTAGAATATGCCGATTGTATATAGTGTATTATTGAATCATTATATAAATAAGTTTCCTACATTACACCTGCTTTTGTCACAGTTTATCATAACATTTAGAAAAGGGTCAATTGATGTTCGTCCCACGTATACTTATCGTTGATGATAGCCCGTTGATACAGAAATTATTAGCAAAGAAGCTTAAGGATTACGGTGCAGAAGTTACCTTAGCATTAGATGGAAAAGAAGCCCTCAAGATTGCCCTAAAAAATGAGTTTGATCTTATCATAACAGATGTAGATATGCCGCGATTAAATGGGATTAATCTGTGTCAACAACTTAAAAGAAACCCTATAACTAGAGGAATCCCAATAATTATAATTAGCTCTCATGAGGGCGATATGGATATTGGTCTTGGCTTTCAAGCCGGTGCTATTGCATATATTCCGAAGTCCAATGTAGAAAAAGAACTTTATAAAACATTGGATGATGTCTTAGGTAAGGCTAGGTTTCAACGTAGCCGTTTGATTTTAATCGTTGATGATTCTAAAACCACACTCAAAGTAGTTGGGGACGGACTTGCCCAGGCAGGCTTCAAGGTTATCACTGCACAAAACGGAAAAGAGGCCCTTGATTTCATGCAATACCAGTACCCAGACCTCATTCTTAGTGATATAGGTATGCCAGTAATGGATGGAATGACCCTTTATGAAAAAGTACAAACTGATCCTGATACCGCGTCTATCCCTTTTGTTATCATGAGTTCTAACAACGAAAGGGCAATTATGCGCCGTATGTTACAGCGAGGAGTGAGTTCGTATTTAGTAAAACCATTCAATCTGGAACAACTGATAATAACTGTAGAGAAACTTTTGTCTGATCAGTATCTCTTTTTGCTTAAAGATAGGGAACGACTTGAAGTTGAGAGAAATTCAATGCTGGCAAGCATTACCAGTCTCATTCAGGCGCTAGAAGCTCGTGATGCCTACACACGAGGCCATTCTGAAACTGTGGCAAGTATTGTTACAGGCATGGCCAATAAAATAAACGAAGAACCTGATGAAATTGAGAAGATAAGGATCGGTGCCAGATTGCATGATCTGGGCAAGATCGGGGTTCCTGATGCAATTCTGTTGAAAGAAGGAAGACTCACTGATGAAGAATATGAAATAGTTAAACGGCACCCAACTATAGGTGCAGGTATACTAAGCCCTATCCCAAGTCTTACTGAGATTATACCTATAATTTTACATCACCATGAGAGATTCGACGGTGAGGGATATCCAGATGGGCTGAAGAATGAAAAGATTCCCTTTTGGGCTCGAATTACTGCTGTTGCGGATATCTACCATGCCCTTACCAGTGATCGTCCATACCGTCGAGGCATGGAAATAGAAAAAGCATTAGAAATCATCAGGGATGCAAGTGGTACACAGCTTTGTCCAGAGTGTGTAGATTTATTTTTCGATTGGCTTTCAACAGAACCAGATATTGAGCAAGAACAAGGAACAACATTTTACTCTATTAATGATAAACTAATAGCGTAGTTACTTGCATCATATGTACAAGACACAATGGGATCATATCAAGCCAGACACGACACCTTTCATTCGAGTGACCATCCAGAAATGAGTACTTGTGTTCAAGGTCAAGGAAGTCGAAGATTTTAATCACGTAAATATATTATTATTTTTTGAAGATTGAAATCTGAGCATGACATAGAGGTTGAGCAAAAGCGCCATTTATGGATGGACACTATCTAATCGTTTTTCATTGACACCCCAACACCATTATCCTATACTTTTTTTATTTATTCACCAAAGATACTGAAACATTGGATAAAAATTATACGCCTATATTGTTTCTTGTTTTATAAAAGTTTAGCTTTTTGAAGCTTTTCCAGCGGTTTCTGTTTCATAGGGCTAAATCAATACGCTGTTTTTAATACATTTATGTTCGGTCAATTCACAAAGGGACAGAGGGAAGCTATGATGTATCCGCTGGAAGGGATTCGTATTTTAGAGTGGGGTATTTTCCATGCAGGCCCTGGAGGTACTGCTATTCTTGGCGATTTGGGGGCTGATGTGATTAAGATAGAAGAACGTAGTATCGGTGATCCAATACGACGTCGTAGCCGTTTTGGACAGAATTCTTTTAGTTTGCCTGAAAAAGGGAATCTCTTCTTTGAAGCCTCGAATCGAAACAAGAAATCAGTTGGTATTGATCTAAACAAAGAAGAGGGAAGAAAGATTGTGTATCGCATTATCCCGCACTTCGATGTTTTTGTAACAAATCTCCGAAGGAAAACCGTCGAAAAGATGGGAATGACCTGTCCTATCCTTTCCAGATGTAATGATCGTTTGGTTTATGCCTCTGTGTCAGGTTATGGACCTAAGGGGCCTGATAGGAATCAAGGTGGATTCGATTTTCAAGGCCAGGCAAGATCAGGAATTATGTATAGTATGGGAGAGCCGAATATGCCTCCTATTCTCTCCCAATTCGGGTTAATCGATCAGACAACTGCCATTATTTTAGCTCAGGCTATCATTACAGCCCTTTTTATGAGAGAGCGTACTGGGAAAGGACAGGAAATCCAGACATCAATTTTGGGAGCAGCCTTACATTTGAGTTATTTTAATTTCTTAAATGCTCTATGGCTCAATCAGGACGTCCCACGACACGAACGGATGGATACTGATCCTACTCGAAACTATTACAGTTGCAAGGACGAGAAATGGTTTGTTATTACCCTTCAGCCTGGTGGAGATTGGAGACGCTTTTGTAAAGCTATCGGCCATCCTGAGTTGGAAAAGAATCCGAAGTTTGACACATTGGAAAAGAGATCAGATGAAAGCTCGAATGAGATCATTGCTTTGCTTGATAAAACTTTCAAAACAAAGATCCGTGATGAGTGGCTCGATATTTTTAAAAAAAATGATCTTTTTGTCTGTGAGGTTAATCGACCAACAGACCTTAAAGATGACCCACAAGTGAAAGCAAATTATATAGATGAGATGGAAGATGACTCCTTTGGGAGCTTGAAGTTTCCAGGTTTCCCTGTCCACTTTAGCGGGGCGCAAGCAGGGACGAGAAAAATTGCTCCTCGGTTAGGAGAAAACAGCGAAGAGATTTTAAGGGTATATGGAAAATACACTGAGCAGGAAATCGCGCAGTTAAAAAAGGGAAAGGTAATCTCATAGAAGCTGGCTATACAAGAAGGCTTTTTGAGGAGGAATTTGCTGTGTGCAGGATTTTGGTTGTTTACCACTCACAGACAGGCAACACCCAAAAAATGGCGGAAAGCATTGTTAAAGGAGCTCAATCGATAGAGAATGTTGAGGTTATCCTGAAAAGGGCAAAAGATGCAACGCTAAAGGATCTTATAGAATGTGATGGCCTGGCAATTGGCACACCAGAATACTTTGGATATATGTCTGGCATGGTTAAGGACTTCTTTGACAGAACGTATAATAAGGCGCGTGGGGAAAAGGGGGTCTTTAAGAAGCCGTATGTGGTTTTTATTAGTGCAGGCAATGATGGAAGGGGGGCATTGAGCGCTATAGAACGCATATGTATTGGATATCAATTTAAAAAAGTATTTGACCCAGTAATATCAAGGAAAGAATTACTTCCTGAGATACTGGCTAAATGTGAAGAATTGGGCAAGACGATTGCCGCTGGCTGTGAGGCGAAGATATATTGACCATGTATGTTTCAGTTTGTCTTGGGGGAATACCCTTATGAATGAAGCAGGGCTTCAGAGTCATGAAAAAACCGTGCGACAGTATATAGTTATGCTATTGAGTGAAAAGGATATGAACGTTAGAGAACTTTCCCAGGCTGCTGGAATTAGGGAAAAGGATGTCTATGGGCATCTTTCTCATATTTCTCGTTCAATAGCGAATAAGGGACAGAAACTTATCGTTCAACCTTTTTGTTGTCTGGTGTGTGGGTATGTGTTTAAAAACCGGAAGCGCTTTAATTGTCCCAGCCGATGCCCGAATTGCAAAGGGGAGCATCTTCAAAGGCCAACATACCGAATCACATAATAGAGGAGTATTTGAGTATTGCTTGTTAATTTTTAGTCCGTAAATATTTATGGGCGATTCATTTTACAAATGTGATGAGCCTCCATCCGGAAACGATTAATTTCATACAAGGCAAAAATAAAAAAGATTATACCCATTTGAGGACAAAGGCTAAATTTCGTTGTAGGGTGAATTGCCAAAAAGGAGGAGAAATGAAAGAAGCAGTAATTACCACAGCGGTCAGAACACCAGCGGGTAGAGCCAGTGGGGCTTTAAAGGATATTCCTGTAGAAAATTTGGCAGCTTTTGTAATAAAGGAGGTCGTAGACAGAAGTGGGATTAACCCGGAGATAATAGATGAAGTTTATATGGGATGCAGAGGGCAAGAGACGATTAGCAATCTTGCTCGCTATGCACTTTTGGAGGCCGGGTTGCCAACTTCAATCGGTGCAATGACTGTCCAAAGGACATGCGCATCCGGTTTACAAACCATTATCAGTGCGGCTCAATCCATCCAGACAGGCAATGGAGAGGTCTTTATTGTTGGCGGTGCAGAAAATATGACTCGTTGGGCTTATATTATGTTGAAGCCTGCAGAAGCCTATCAAAGAACATTCCCAGTATTTACATTCGCTATCAACTCACCTCCCAAATTTGAAGGGAATAATATGGGAGTAACTGCCGAGAATTTACAGAAGAAGTACGATATAAAAAGAGAAGAGCAGGACGAGTTTGCATACATGAGCCATATGAGAGCATGGAAGGCTACTTCAGAGGGGAGATTTAAAGATGAGATAGTACCTTTGAGTATCCCACAGAAGAAGGGGGAACCAGTTGTATTTGATACGGATGAAATCATCAGATCAGACACAACCATAGAGAAATTATCGAGACTGAGGCCAGTTTATATACCAGAAGGAACAGTTACTGCTGGAACAGCTTCACCTATAAGTGATGGTGCAGCTGCTCTGCTTATGATGTCTAAAGAAAAGGCCGATGAACTGGGTCTTGAGCCGTTGGCAAGCTTTAAATCTTATGCTGTAGTTGGTCTTGACCCTGCGTACATGGGCCTTGGCCCTGTTTATGCAATTCCAAAGGCAGTTAATAAGGCAGGGCTCAGTTTAGATCAGATAGACCTTATTGAGATCAATGAGGCATTCGCTGTACAATACCTGGCCTGTGAAAAAGAACTCGAGTTAAATAGGGATATTGTAAATGTCAACGGTGGCGCACTTGCCCTTGGCCATCCAATTGGTTGTACAGGTGCCAAGATTACAGTTACACTGATTCATGAGATGAAAAAACGAAACGCTAAACATGGCTTGGTTTCCTTATGTTGTGGCGGGGGACAGGGGGTCGCAGTGGTTTTAGAAAGATGAATAAGGGGCAATAATTTGTAATGGTTTTCCCTTGACACCTTTATATGGTTTATACTATAAATTTCAGTGTAATATAGGAAGATATTTGTTTTATAGTGAGTTTCCATCCAGAAATTATCCTTTCGCCCAATCTCTGTATCTGAGTCAGATTTTAATCACTCTAATTTATATCAAGATATTTTTGAGGTTGAAATCTTCGTTTTTTTGATTTTGAATAAAATCACTGATTTCTGGATGGAAATTGAGTTAATGTAACCAAAAATTGAGGGAATAAAAATGAAAGTAATCGATCTCCAATCACAGATGACCACAAAAAAGGGTGCATTGTTTCCTGAATCCATGAAAGGGTTTTTTGAAATGACATTCAAAACAAAGATTCCGTATTATCAAACAGAAGAAGAGATGATGCAGTACTTTAGGGAGAATGAGGTAAAGGGTATATTCCTTGTCCCGACTCCGAGTAGTTTTAGCGAAATGGAGGAGATAGGGGATTATATGGCCAAATTAAAGAGTGGCTATCCAGACGTTGTTTATGGAAGTTGGGCACCTTATAATCCAGATCTTGATATGGACAATTATTTAGATGAACTAGCAAAATATATCGATAAAACGGGTTCATTTGGCATATTTTACTATGGGGCTTCGACAGGTGTGCCTGCAAATGACGAGAAACTCCTTCCAATCTATAAACTATGTTGCGATAAAAAAGTTCCTATCAAAATAAGTGTTGGACACACAGCATTTGGGGCTGGTACCCCGGGTGGAATGGGGGTACGCTTAGCCACTGAAAGGCCTATACCAAATATAGATGATGTTGCTGCTCAATTCCCGGAACTGACAATTATAGGTGCCCATTGCCCATGGCCATTTCATAGTGAGATGATCTCGGTTTTGGTACATAAGGCCAATGTGTACAATGAGGTTCATGGCTGGTCGCCAAAATACTTCCCTGAAGAGCTGAAGAAAGAAACCAATAGTCGGCTTAAGACAAAGATCCTGTTTGGCTCAGATTATCCTTTTTTTACCTTTGAACGTTTGGTTAAGGATTGGGAAGCAGAGTGTTATAAACCAGAGGTATTGGAGAACGTTTTTTATAAAAACGCAGAGAAAATATTTGGTATTTAAATAAGGCTTCCACACCCTTTTTGGTGTGGAACCTATCATTTTCCTAAAAAAAAACTCTTTTCGGGTTAGAAAAGGCCAAATCTTTCATAAAATCCCACTCTGTTTGCAAAAAAACGATTAACCCTTATTACTTTCGCCTATCCTGCAATCCTTTGCTTATCTGTTGTCTTTTGTATCTCTTCCTATTTTTGATATGCGATAGGTTTTTTAGATAAATTTAAGAGTATTTAGCGTCTTTAAAAAAGGAGCCACTCTCCAAGACTGTTTTATCTTTGAACCTTTAGATTGATCTTTTATGAAAACAAAAAAGAATATTTTGAGTTTGGAAGGAATTCATCTGTCATTTGGTGGGGTACATGCACTTTCAGGTGTGGATTTATATATCAACAGAGATGAAATATTGGCTATTATAGGCCCCAATGGTTCAGGAAAGACCTCCATCCTCAACTCTATATCCGGATTCTATCGTCCTCAAAAAGGAGATATATATTTTCAAGAAAAACGGATCAATGATCTCAAACCGAGCAGAATCGCTGCTATGGGGATTGCGAGGACATTTCAGAACCTGGCCCTCTATACAGGACTTTCCACTGTAGATAATCTTTTGGCAGGGAGACATATTATGATGAAGCAAGGCTTTCTTTCGGGTCTTTTTTACTTTGGGTTGGCTCTGAGAAGTGAGGTGGAACATAGAAGACAGGCAGAATATATAATGGATTTTCTTGAATTGCAGCCTTATAGACATCAGTATGTAGGTATACTCCCCTATGGTGTGAGAAAGAGGGTGGAACTGGGGCGAGCGCTGGCAATGGAGCCAAAGGTTCTCCTCCTCGATGAACCTATGGCAGGGATGAATATGGAGGAAAAGGAAGATATGGCAAGGTTTGTGCTCGATATCAAGGAGGCTAAGTGGGAGAGTATCATCAAGGAATCTCCGGCTATCGTGCTTGTTGAACACGAGATGGATGTGGTGATGGATATCTCAGATCGGATTGTGACGCTCGACTGGGGAAAGAAGATTGCCGAAGGCACACCAGATGAGATAAAAGAGGATCCGGCAGTCATCAAAGCATACCTAGGTGTATAGGTGTACTGAGTGATAAGGGGATTTTCATGCTTGTACTGAACAATATCGAAGTTAAGTACCAAAACATCATACTTGTGCTGAAAGGTGTTACGATTGAGGTACCACAGGGAAAGATTGTTTCCCTATTAGGTGCAAATGGTTCAGGTAAAAGCACTACTTTAAAGGCTATATCAGGCATGTTGTATCCGGACGAGGGAAAGGTTACCGATGGCTCAATCGAGTACAATGGGGTGAGGATCGATGGCTTGAGAACCAAGGCCATTGTAGACATGGGGATCGTCCAGATAATGGAAGGCCGAAGAACTCTGGAACAGCTCACTGTACAAGAGAACCTCGTTGCAGGTTCCATTGGTAGAAATCCTACCCGGGGTGAGTTAAAGAAGGACCTCCACAGGATCTATAGCTTCTTCCCGAGACTGAAAGATGTCAAAAACCAGACTGCCGGCTATCTATCAGGTGGAGAACAGCAACAGCTCGTAGTCGGACGGGGACTCATGTCCCATCCAAAACTGATGCTGCTCGACGAGGCCTCACTGGGTCTTGCGCCCTTATTAGTAAAAGAGATATACGCGATCATTGAAAGGTTGAATAAAGAGGAGAATATCTCCCTTTTGGTAGTAGAACAAAATGCTCAGGCAGCCCTTAATATTGCAGACTACGGATATGTAATAGAAAATGGAAGGATCGTGTTGGATGATACGGGTCTCAATCTCTTAGCAAATGAGGATATCAAGGAGTTCTATATGGGGCTTACCCAGATAGGAGAGAAGAAGAGTTACAAGACAATAAAGCATTACAAAAGAAGAAAGAGGTGGCTTGGTTAGAGATGCTATCGCGAGAGAGACATGAATAGAGACAGAGAAAGTGATACCCTTCCAAAACTGTTGCAAAGAAACTACTTGATCTATGGAGACAAGAAAGTAGCCATGCGAAAAAAGAAATTCGGATTATGGATCACATATACATGGAAAGGATACTACGAGCATGTAAGGAGGTCTTCTCTTGGGCTTATTCGCCTGGGTATGAAATCAGGTGATAAGGTATGTATAATAGGAGATAATGACCCTCAGTATTACTGGGCTGAACTCGCCGTCCAATCAGCAGGAGGTATCGCCATAGGGATATTCATAGATTCTATGGAAGAAGAAGTGAAGTACTATGTGAACCATTCGGATGCCAAGTTCGTCTTTGCAAAGGATCAGGAACAATGCGACAAACTCCTCAACCTAAATGATAGAGACGAGATAGCACAAATCGAGAAGGTCATCTATTGGGAACATAAGGGACTCTGGTCGTATGGGGATCCGATCCTGTTGAGCTTTGAGGAGTTGGAGAAACTGGGGATGGAGTATGAGCTTGACCACCCGAGACTCTTTGAAGAGAATGTGCGCAAAGGAAAAGGATCGGATATCGCTTGTTTTTGCTATACATCAGGAACCACAGGACTGCCCAAAGCAGCAATGATAACCCATGACAGCGTGATATTTTTCGGTCGAGGGATCCGATCCGTAGATCCATGGTATGATTCAGATGAATACCTCTCTTATATATCACCTGCTTGGGCAGCGGAGCAGTTTCTCGGCATTGCTTCAGGGCTCGATGGGGCACTTTGTGTCAGCTTCCCTGAAGAACCGGATACCATACAGGAGGATATTGTGGAGTTAGGGCCTCAAATCCTCTTCTATACTGCAAGGTTATGGGAAAACCTGGTATCCGAGATACAAGTAAAGATCGCTGACACCTTATGGTGGAAAAGACTTTTGTATGATACAGCATTGAAGATAGGGTATAAAATATCGAACTTTTCAGAAAAGAAAAAAAGGCCGACGCTCTTATGGAGAGCACTCTCCGTTTTTGCTGACCTCATTGCCCTGAGATCGTTAAGGCACAGAATGGGGTTTGCCAGAACCAGGGTTGCTTATACAGCAGGGGCAGCGGTGAGCCCGAGTATTATCCGTTTCTTTCATGCATTGGGAGTGAACCTTAAAAACATCTATGGCTCAACAGAGGCGAGTTTGGTGACGATTCCCAAAAGCACGGACTTCAAATATGATAGTGTAGGGACACCTTTCGATAGCTGTAAGGTAAAGATTATCAATGGAGAGATCGTGGTGAAGAATCCTGGACTCTTTTCTGGTTACTATAAGGATCCTGAGGCAACAGCAGAAAAGATAAAAGACGGCTGGTACTTTACCGGGGACTCAGGGTTCTTCGATGACGAGGGGCATCTCACGTACTGGGATAGGATCGATGAGCTTATCGAGTTAAAATGCGGAGAGAAATACTCCCCACAGTATATTGAGACGCGTCTGCGTTTCAGCCCATATATCAGGGACTGTATTGTTATTGGAGGTAAAACGAGGGATTATATCGGATGTATAGTGAATATAGACTATGGGAATGTTGGGAAATGGGCAGAAAAGAGGCGCATCGCATATACAACGTTTGTCGATCTTTCACAGAAGCAAGAGGTAGCAGACCTGATAACAGGTGAGATTAGAAAGGTCAATAGAAGAATACCGAAATATGCTCATATAAAGAGGTTTGTCAACCTCCATAAAGAATTTGATCCAGATGAGGCCGAGTTGACAAGGACGAGGAAGCTGAGACGGTCTTTTATAATAGGCCGTTACCAAGAGATCATCGAATCCCTCTATCAGGCTAGAGAAACAATCAGCGTAAATGCCCCTATCACTTATAGAGATGGAAGGAAAGGTGTCATTACAACCGAGATCAATATACAGGGTGTTTAATAGAGACCCAAGGAAATATTAAAAGATGAGCACATTTATTCAGCTTATGATAAGTGGGGTAGCTATAGGCCTTATCTATGCCTTGGCAGCCCTGGGTGTTGTAGTCGTATACAAGGCAACAAAGGTACTTAACCTGGCCCCTGGAGGGCTACTTTTGATATGTGCATACATTGCATGGACATTACTGGTTCATGCTAGCCTTCCCATTCCTATAGCCATTGGGTTGGCAGTTATAATGGCTGTTATTATTGGGTGGGTGGTTGAACGGATTGCCCTGCGACCTTTGATCGGACAGCCGGTACTCGCCGCAATCATTCTTACTGATATGATATGGTTCTTCTTTCGCGGAATTACATTCCTCTTTTGGGGGGGTAACCCTCGGATGTTCCCTTCATGGTTATCAGGAAGGCCTACGATAAATATCCATGGTGTCGGTATTCCAGAGATAATGATTTGGTGTATAATCGTGAGTATCCTTTCAATAACTGCCCTGATGGTTTATTTCAAATTTACTCGTTCAGGACTGGCAATGAGGGTCGCTGCTGACGATGTGGTCGTTGCTGAAAACCTGGGGATAAACATAACGAGGGTGTACTCATATACATGGATCATCTGTCTGCTCTTGTTTCTCATAACAGCCTTCTTCGTTGGATCAATCCAGGGGATCAGCCAGGATTTAGACTTTGTAGGTGTGTACGGTGTGATCGTTGCACTCCTTGGTGGTCTGGAATCCTTCCCTGGTGCCATTATTGCCGGGCTGGTAATCGGTATTGTTCAATCTCTGACAGGGGGCTATCTGACAGGTGTATTAGGAGGGGGGATATCAGAGACCATCCCTTTTATCGTCATGTTTTTTGTAAGTTTCTTTCGCCCCTATGGCTTCTTTGGGCTTCAAAGGATAGAGAGAATTTAAATTCAGTACAGGGAAGGAGATCGAGAAAGATATGAAGGGAAGGCCTTGTGGGATATTCGATATAAGGTACAGCCAGGACATGGCTATAATACGCACAAAGACACACTGGACGCTTTTTATCCTGTTTCTCGTCAGTCTCTTTGTTGTACCTACCTTCCTCAGTAGTCACATCTTGAGCCTGGGTGTAATTATTGGCACAACAATGATCTCCATGTTCGGGGTTCAGATCATGATTGGTTATACGTATCAGATTACCCTCGGGCATGCGGGCTTTGTCGGTTTTGGGGCATATATGTCTGCTTTGCTCATGCATCATCTGGGATGGAACTTCTTTTTTGCCTTGCCAATGGCCGGCTTGGGAGCTGCCTTTTTTGGCCTGATTATAGGGACATCAACCCTTCGGTGTAAAGGTCTCTATATGGTCATACCCACAATATCCTCTCATTTTATCTTCTTTTATCTGGTAAATGAGGTCTTTAGAAGATGGACCTATGGATCGGATGGCATAGAATGTGGGATTCCAGTATTATTCGGATTTGCGTTTGACAGTGATTTGAGATATTTCTATCTTGTTGCCGTTATTTCTATTGTCTTGGGGATCGCGGCAAAAAACATCTTACGGACCAAGACAGGGCGGGCATTCGTTGCAATTCGAGACAATGATATTGCTGCAGAGGTCATGGGAATAGATATCTTTCGCTATAAGCTCCTTTCCTTTGCCATCGGTAACTTCTATGCTGGAATCGGGGGTGCCCTTTGGGGTCATTATGTGAGTTATATAAATACAGAGTTCTTTCCGATTTTAGACAGTATATACTATGCGGCATTCTGTATAGTAGGTGGGCTGGGATCAATAATGGGCGCAGTATTTGCGGCCTTTTTCTGGAGGCTTTTGGGCGAAGCCATTAATTATGTGGCACCATTACTTGACGCAGTACTGCCGATAGGCGCAGGAAATATCATATCATCCATGGGTTTAATTATGTTTGCTGTTTTAACAATACTATTTTTAATATTTGAGCCGAGAGGTATTGCACATCGGTGGGAGTTGTTTAAACAATCATACAGGCTCCATCCCTTCAACTACTGAGAGAAGGGATGTTGAAATTCACTGAACTTCACGGAAAAAGGAAAGGAGCTGAATAGAAAATGGGAAAAAGACTGCTTTATTTGATCATAGTTCTTACCTTTATATGTGCTTGTGCAAGAGAATCAGAAGTGAAGATATCGCCCAGAGAAGTCAATTTGGAGATGAAGAGGGTTGATATAAAGATAGGCAAAGAGAATATCTTGAGTGACAGACTTCTAATAGATAAAAAACTTTCAAATATTGAATCGACAAGCGGGTGGCTAAAGCTATTTGGTATAAATGAAAGCAAGAAAACCGTTTCTATTAGAATACCGGACGATACCCTTCTTGCTACGGTACCAAAGGTATACCTTATGGTTACCTTTGGGGTAACGAACCCAAATCACTTTGATATTATCATAAGCTCTCTAGCGTTTGGCCTTTCTGAAGAGACCATTATATTTTTTCCTGCGAAGGCCAAAACAGAGGAAGTCTGGATAGATGTCCTTGCTGGAGAGACCACCGAGTTTGAAGTCGCAATGACAATCCTTAAGATTCCTTCCATTGTTGCGATTGCATGGCCTGCAATAGAAAAAGGCACAGCCGAGTGGAAGGCGAGGGGCACAATGGTGATTATTTCCAAAGAGTTACCATCGGGCGGTCTGCGGCAAAGATTTGAGACCGGAAAGATAAAGACAACTTTGATCAAGAATTCAGTCAATTGATTATCGGAAGGAAGGGGGGGCTTCTCTTATGAAGGGTATTTCAAAGAAAATATCGGTTATTGTTCTAAACTGTCTATTCTTTTTCATGGCAGTTACTTTTGTATTAACAGCCGAAGCAGAAAAACGAGTCATCAATCACTACGGGATCGTCGATCTTACAGGCCCATACGGTATATTAGTTCCTGATGTCTGGGACTCCATGCTCGATTACTACCGTCTCGTTAACGAAGAAGGAGGTATCGAAGGGCACCCTGTAAAGCTCGTCTGGGGTGAAACAGGAAACATGATGGCGAGGACGTGGTCTCACTACAAGAGGTACAAAAGGGCAAATGCCCAGTTGCTCTGGTTGGCTTCTTCACCCGATGGTGAAGCATTGAAGCGAAGGCTAGTCCAGGATAAGGTCTTCTGTCCACTTAATTTCGGGCAAAGTAGTCCCCAGATATACCCTCCTGCTTGGACATATATAGATGGCCCTAGCTATGGTGATGCCTTTGGTGCTTTTTTAATAATGGCAAAGACAAAATGGGATGAGGCAAAAAATAAAGGCACAATGAAGGTCGGTATCATAGGACCTGACACGGCTTATGGAAGGGCTGCCCTTGAACCAGGGCAGAGATTTGGGAAGAAGATAGGTGCTGATGTGGTAGGTCAGGAATATACCCCGGTTGTTCCTATAGACCTGACTCCACAGGTATTGCGGCTGAAGGATAAAGGTGTTGACTGGATATGGATACAAGGGTTGAGTCAGATCGCCACGGTATTCATGAAGAACATGCAGTCCCTCGGACTACAGGGAAAGATAGGTATTGCGGGCTTTTGGTGGGTATCCGGTGCAGAAATGATTCGTCGTATTGGGCCTGACTTGTCTGAAGGATATATATTCAACAGTTATAATTACCTCCCCCAGGTAGAGAAAAACCACCCTGGTATCAAAAAGGTCAAAGATATGCGACAGAAGTATCACGGAAAAGACCCTGATGAATACTGTGTAAGAGGTGTAAGGGCTGCACAGTTTGTAATTGAACTCACCCGGAGAACCCTCAAAAGATACGGGTACTATGGACTTACCGCTGAAAATTATATGAGAATAATAAAGACATTTAGAGGATGGAATACTCCATGGGATCTGGGCGCCCCCTTTGACATAAGCCCACATGACAGGAGAACAGCGAAAAAGGTACTCTTCTATCAAGTGAAAGGTGGAAAGATTGTCAGATACAGCGACTGGATAGATGTTCCTCACCTATACCCAGAAAAGATGTCAGACTTCTTTGAGAAATAAAGAGTACCTCTATTGTCTCTAAGGGCTAGACCTCTCTCTTGTCATTTACCAGTGGAACATCATCGGGGATCGTCCCTTTTTCAACGAACTTGATTTGAGGTGTTACCCGTATAGCCACCTTGAGGTCCTCTGAAAGTTTCTTTGCTGTTTTTTCAAATGGAATTACCTCTTTGTATTCAACCTTGACAGTCAACTCGTCGCGGATTTCAGGCCGATCTACAATGATCTGATACCTGCCCAATTTAGGGAAACTTTCGAGGACATTCTCTATCTGTCTCGAAGATATAAACATCCCCTTTACCCTCGGTATATCTCCTACGCGACCGAGGATCTTTTTAAGCCGTGGGGTCGTTCTCCCACAAGGGCAAGAACTCAGATTTAGACCTTCAGTAATATCCCCAGTCCTATATCGAATGATAGGGATTGCCTTTCTCGTAAAATCGCAACCGCATATCTCTCCACCCTCTCCCCAAGTTACAGGCTTACCTGTCTGGGGATCGAGTATCTCTACAAAGACATTCGGATCAAGGTGCATACCACCACCTTCCGGACACTCAACAGCAACAATACCCAGTTCTGCAGTGCCGTATAGCTCCCTGACCTCTGCTCCAAATGCATCCCCCAGTTCCTTCTTGCCTGCATCTGTCCTCACTTCTCCAAAAACGTGAACGAGCCTAATAGAGAGGTCTCTATCCGGCTGAAGCCCCATCTCTCTTGCCGTCTGTACTAACTGCTGACAAAAGGTTGGAAAACCAAAGAGTATCGAGCAGCTGGTAAGTCTCATCAGCTCTATATGGGTCTTTGTCATACCTACTCCACCTGGAAGTACCGTACATCCAACCCTTTTCATGGCATCATCCAGGAGTTTACCGGCTATGACCCAATTATAGTTCACAGTACAATCTGCAATATCTTCCTTGCGTGTGCCCATTGTAAAGAGTGCACTCGCTGCGCTTTCTACTATGAGACCCCATTCTTCTGGCGTAAAAGGAAAGATTATCGGGCCAGGGGCATAAAACAACTGGTTGAGTTCCTTTTTATCAACAGCCATTAGATCTCCAAAAGGTGGATTGAGCGCCTGAATCTCTATTATCTTCGATTTAGAAATAAAAGGAACAGTATCTAGATAGTCTTCAAAAGACCGAATATCATCTGTTTTAATTTTTACCGCATCAAAACTCCTTTTATAATAGGGAGAGTTTTCATAGGCATATTGGAGTTGGGCTTTTAGCCTCTTCAGTTGATGGTCCCTCAAGTTTTCAAAAGGCATTGTCTCAAGTTCCTTATTCCAATACTCGTTTTCCCAAGACATTCAATGCCCCCCCCTTTTCTCTCAATTTTTCATCTAACAGACCCAATGGTTCCTTTAAAGTGCTTTAACATTGTCTCTACAGTCCATTTTGGAAACATAAAGGCCGTGCGAACTTCGTTGGGATGCGACCACAGTACAAGCCTTGGGCCATCAATCGCCAATATCTGCCCATTTATCCAAGATGCCTCATCACTGGCAAGGAAAACAACCAGAGGGGCAGCAGCCTCAGGTGGATAAACGCCAAGTTCCTCAGGATTTGGAGCAGGCTTTCCGGCCTCTTTCGCATTCTTTATTGCTCTGTTAATAAGGGGCTCTGTCATCCTGGTTATTGCTGAGGCTCTCATAGCATTTACAGTGATGTTGTATTTAGCGAGTTCGAGTGCCCAGGTCAAAGTCATACCTACAATTCCTGCCTTTGCAGAGGAATAGTTGGTTTGGCCAAAATTTCCCAAAAGGCCTGCACCAGAGGTGATGTTTATTATCCGCCCGCTTCCCTGGTCTTTCATCTCCAGTGCAGCGAACTTACCACAGGCAAAAGAGCCCTTCAGGTGTATTGCAATTACTTCATCCCAATCCTCCTCAGACATCTTCAGCAAAGTGCGGTCTCTCGTAATTCCAGCATTATTAACGAGTATATCAAGACGGCCGAAGCTATCCTTGGCACACTGGTTTATGCGTTGTGCCCCTTCCCAGGAAGCAACGCTCTCCACACAGGCTACGGCCTCTCCTCCTTCATCTTTGATATTTTGAACAACAGCATCTACCTCACTAGCAGTTCTGCCGTTCACTACAACCCTAGCACCTGCCTTGCCCAAAGCAATCGCATATGCTCGTCCCAATCCTTTTGAGGAACCGGTAACTATAGCATTTTTCCCTTCCAATAACATATGACCTCCTTGTCTGTTCACTAGACTTTCTTTAAGAGTCAATGAGTTTGCCTTGAATAAAGAGTAGTAAAATGCATTGATGGTAAGTGTAAAGCTAAAGTATAAACGCCATTAACTAAAAAATAAAGAGAAAAAGGATGGTTTGTAAAAACCATCACTATAGTTAATAATTGATACTTATTTAAAGGTGGGAAATGGACATATGGAGAACAATATTTACTTGCCCAACAAAACAGGGACCACCAGCCGGTTTTTATTGACAGCGCGGGTTGTCTAGGGTATATAATTGAAAAAAAGAGGGGTTCTTTTTAGGATGATTAATCGTTTAAAGAAATTTTTCCAAAAGAGTAAAGAAATTGATCAGGCAAACCATGAGAAAGATGATTCTCATGATATCCGTATTGCGACCTGTGCTCTCTTCCTAGAGATGGCCACTATAGACAACGAATTCAGTAGCTCAGAACGGGAAGATATTATCTCGATTTTAAAGAAAGAATATTCTCTCACTGATGAATATGTTACAGATCTTATCAAAGAAACGGAAAAGGAGCTAAAAAAAAGGATAGATTTATGGCAGTTTACAAACTTGATCAACCAGAATTATTCAAGGGATGAAAAGATATCTATTATTGAGATAATATGGAAGATCGTCTATGCAGATGGGATCCTTGATAAGCATGAAGACTACCTCATTCATAAACTTGCTAAACTCCTGCGTCTTAATCATAAACAACTCATCGATGCAAAACTCAAAATACTCTATAGCGATTAAACAGAAAGTGGCTATTGAGATCGCTTTAAATAAAAGGTTTCTTTCTCAATGAAATCATAGAAATTTCTTGACAAGAAAATAAAAGTTATTTAACATGTTTGTAGATTTTTTCGTTACTTAAGAACAAAAATAATTTAAGTACGCAAGTTAGGGAATAATGTATTTGAAATCGGTCTTTCTTATAAGCGATTCGGTTTCATAGCTAGCTTCAGTGTGACACCTGACTGGCAGTACAAAATTAAATGAAAGGAGGGTAATCGCTTATCATGGAAGGTCGAGTAAAATGGTTTAACGATAAGAAAGGCTTTGGCTTCATTGAAACAGAGACACACGGTGATATTTTCGTTCATTTTTCCAACATCGAAGAAGATGGATTTCGTTCTTTGCAGGAATCTGAGCGGGTGAGCTTTGAAGTGGAAGAGACTTCAAAGGGGAGTCAGGCAGTGAAAGTTAAACGGCTCGGATAGTTTAAGCAGAAGAAAAAAAAAAGCACTCTGGAAACATTTCCAGAGTGCTTTTTTTTTGTCCTTTTAAATTGTTTGAAATTTCAGGGAAAAGGTGTTATATAAAAACAGATGGCATTGAAGAAGTATTCCAAGTTTTTTAAATAGCATTTTTTGCCCATATCAGAATGAGTTCCAGGCATTTTTAAGCTCGCCCAATGGGTCTAAAAAACCTTTTTTATTACCGCTCAAAGTAAAATTTATTTGAGCAATAGTCCGATACTATATATTTTTCCTTATTAACAGGAGGATAGAACATGTGTCAGTCATGCCAACAAACAGTCCCAAGAAAGAAATTGGAATTCTCCCCAGAGGACATCTTGGATTTTACTCATAGCAAATACCATAAAGAGATTCTGAGGTTTACAGAGCCCCATTTCGCATTCTGGGAGTTGACTCACTCTTGCAATCTACAGTGTTCTCACTGTGGATTGGCTGCTGGTAAATCGAAGAGTGATGAATTGGATACAAAAGGTGCGTTGACAATACTAGAAAACATCTCAGAATCGGATACCCGGTTTTTAATGCTTTTAGGCGGAGAGCCTTTAATGAGGAAGGATTTCGTTGAGATTGCCGGGTTTGCTTCTGAAAGGTTTGAAGTAGGGGTATGTACCAATGGTGTTTTGATAGATAAACGCTATGCAAAGGATATGAAAGATGCTGGTATATGGTTGGTTGGAATAAGTTTGGATGGCGCAACGAAAGAAACGCATGATTCAATTCGAGGTAAGGGGACATACGAAAAAACATTAAAGGGCATAGAGAATTCTTTGGACGCAGGGCTTCAGGTCTGTATTATGCATACGGTCTCTCAGAAAAACATCCATGAATTACCAGGGATATTGGAACTCGTCAATGATTTTAACATACACTGTTTTGAAGTAAATGACTTCCTCCCATTCGGAAGGGGAGAAAATATATCAGCCCAGACACTGACAAAGAAACAGAGAAGGTCTATGTGTGAATACCTGTCGGCAAGGAGATGGAAGGCTTTGCCCCCTGTTGCATCATTGCCGGATGACCCATTCTGGTTTATAACGTATGAAGAAGAGTATATAGAAAACTGTTTTGACCCGTATACAGATGCTATGATAATCGGTGATACAAGTGGAATCCTCTGCTATGGTATAAAGCCAAATGGGAAGGTTGTACCTTTTCCCACATTAAGGATAGATATAGGTGACTTGAGGGAGGAACCTTTTAGGGGTATCTGGAAGAATTCTGATATAATCAAGAAACTTAAAGAAAGGGAAAACCTAAAGGGAAGATGTGGCATCTGTGAGTATAAGTTTATCTGTGGTGGCAACAGGGGAGTGGCGTATTATTATTCTGGAGATATGATGGCAGAAGACCCTAGATGCTGGTATGAGCCTACCTTAAACTGAAGGTTTGATTGAGTACATTGAATCCCCGGACAAAATGAGAAAAGATATTTCCAAAGGCCATTCAGATCAATATTTAGCAAAATATTCATTTACTCCAAAGAGAACCTAAAACATCCTTGGTTTTTTTATAAAAGATGGGGACAGTATAATGATGTCCCCCATTATAACCCTTAATATACCTGACTATTCTTTTCAGAGTGGTTTTTTCTCTTTGAGAAATTCCTGTTCAGTGGGGTTGTGATATTTCTTGAGAGTGTTAGGGATTTCTCTATTTATCTGGTTCATGGGTAAAGCACCATATAATGATAGATAAAATTGGCTGACTTCTTTGAAGGGAAGATGTGAGATCAGAGCTATACACTGAGGGAAGTACCTTTAAAATATTGGGAAACGATTGGAATGAACTCATAGATGAGACTTCTTCAAACGAGGTCTTTTTCAACTGGCAATGGCATAGTACATGGTGGGACCATTTCGGAAAAAACAGAAAGCTGAGAGTACTAGCTGTTCGCAAAGAAGATGGTGTCCTTTCGGGTCTGGCTTCATGCTATATTGAATTATCCCCTGATGGCAAAAGAGCAATGAAATACATAGGGGGGATAGACATAACCGATTATCTTGATATTATTGTCAGACCTGGTATTGAAGACGAGGTCTGTAAAGAAATAATGGATAACTGGAAATCCATAGAAGAAGAGTGGGATTTTATTGATCTCCATTGTTTAAAAGAGACATCAATTACATTGAAGTCGTTAAAACGAACTGCACTTGAGAAGGGTTACTCTGTTGATGTTGCATTAGAGGATGTATGCCCCAAAATCGAGCTGCCTTCATCATGGGAGGACTATCTAATGTTACTCGATAAAAAGGACCGTCATGAATTGAAGAGAAAGATCAGAAAGTTCGAGAGGTTGCCTGAATCTTTTGTTGATAGTCGTATTGAAGATTCCATCGCGTTAAACGACCGGATGGAACTGTTTATGGACTTGCACCGAAAAAGCAATATGAAAAAGAAAGCCTTTATGGACAAGGACATGGAGTTTTTTTTTCACGGTATTGCCCATATCATGTTTCCAAAGGATTGGATTAAATTATCTTTTTTAGGGATAGACGGTGGGCATGCAGCATCTTCTCTGTGTTTTGATTATCAAAACAAGATTTATCTCTATAATTCTGGTTACGATCCCCAGTATTCATATCTGAGTCCTGGGATAGTCCTTGTAGGGTATTTGATCCGAGAGGCAATTGAATCAGAAAGGTGTGAGTTTGATTTCTTAAGGGGAAAGGAGTCTTATAAGTATCGTTTCGGAGCGAAGGACTCTTATATATATCGGATGGTCATAAATAAAAATCAATAACCATTAAATCAATTGTAAAGAGGGTGAGTATGCCATTAAATAGGGTAATGATGATCTCGGTTCACAGCTCTCCTTTGGATATTTTGGGAGGAAAGGATACAGGGGGCATGAATGTATACATCCGTGAGGTCTGTCGAAAGCTTGGACGCAGAGGCATTAAAGTCGATATCTTTACCCTCTCTAAGAACACTTCTTTTCCTAATATCGTCTATATGGATGAGGAGGTGCGGGTTATCCATCTCAAAGCAGGGGTCGAAGGGCATAATGATAAGAATATGCTATGGGACTATTTGCCAGATTTTTTAGATGGAATATTTCTTTTTGTAAAAGAGTTTGGAGTAACCTACGATGTAATTCACAGTCATTATTGGCTATCCGGCTGGATAGCCAATGAGCTGAGTAAAGAGTGGGGAATACCAACGGTCCATATGTCCCATACCCTCGGATTCTTGAAAAATGAAGTCGCAAAGAGTGATGAGCAAAAAGAGCCCTATTTTCGCCTCGAAAAAGAAAAGGAGGTTTTAGATTCTGTTGATAGGATTATTGCAACAACCCATCATGAAAAGACCCAGCTGATGACAAGGTTAAAAATCCCTCAAAAGAAGATTGAAGTCATCCCATGTGGTGTTGATAGCGATCTGTTTAAACCGAGGAAACCAGAAGAGGCGAAGCATTTTCTTAACTTAAACGGGCAAAGATTTATACTCTTTGTAGGAAGAATCGACCCAATCAAAGGGATCGACAACCTTCTTCAGGCAATGAATATTCTCTCGAAAAAAAGTAACGACATTAGCGGTGACATAAAATTGCTTATCATCGGAGGTGAAGAGACGAATCAATCCATTACAGAGAATCACGAATTGAAAAACCTAATGAAATTGAAATCAAAGTTGAGCCTTGAGGACCAGGTTGAGTTTCTCGGAACCAAGAAACAGGAAATCTTACCCTATTACTATTCCAGTGCCGAGGTATGTGTATTGCCTTCCAGGTATGAATCATTTGGAATCGTTGCACTCGAGGCAATGGCATGTGGTACTCCTATAGTGGCCTCTAATGTTGGGGGACTTTCTCAAATTATAGGAGATAAAACTACTGGCTTTTTAGTCCCTGCTGAAGAACCGGAAACAATAGCTGAAAGAATCAAGTGGATTCTCGCACACCCGGAAATAAGGGATAAGTTCGGCAAAGAAGCGGTTAGATGGGCTTCTAGGTTTGAGTGGTCATTGGTTACTGATAGGGTAATCCATCTCTACTCTCAAATGGTCCTATAAAAAACCCAAAAAAGGTTGAATTTATGGAACTTAACAGTATAATGGCAATAATGGCACATCCTGACGATGCAGAGCTTGGATGTGGTGGTACAGTTGCTAAATGGGTAAAAGAAGGCAAGGAAGTCCGCTATGTAATCTGTACCAATGGTGATAAGGGAAGCAAAGATAAGGATGTATCCCCACATCTTCTGGCTGAGACAAGAGAGGATGAGCAGCGTAAAGCAGCTCAGGTACTGGGAGTCAAGAGCGTAACATTTCTTCGACATAGAGATGGAGAACTCGAGGTCACTCTTGCCTTTCGAAGTGAACTTGCACTGCTTATTCGTCAATACAAACCCCATATCATAGTTACTCATGATCCCTGGAGACCATATTTGTTGCATCCGGATCACAGGGCAGTGGGGTATACGACTTCCGATGCAGTCGTTGCATCTAGAGACCACCTCTTTCTCCCTGCCCAGACGAATGCAGGGTTTGATGCCCATTCTCCTCGCGAGATTTACTTTACCTTCCCAGAAAAACCGGATCTGTTTATAGATATTACAGATACCCTGGACTTGAAACTGCAAGCATTAGAAAAGCATCAAAGCCAGATTGAGATTCATGAGAATTGGAGAGAGATGATAACAGCAATGGCCCGAGATTTCGGTAAGAAGGGCAATATAGAATATGGAGAGATATTTAAAAGGATCGTACTGTAAAGGTTAAAATCATAAGACTTTCATCCATAAACCTGGGTGGATACAAACAAGAAGATAGACTCGATTGAAAGAAGAACCATATCCTTTAAATAGAAAAAAGATGACCACCCTGTTTCAAGATAGAGGTCTAGCTGAAATCGCAGACAAGGTCTTCGATGAAAGACGCCTTTCAAAAGAAGACGGTATGGTTCTTATGAACAGCAACAATATCCTTTTTTTGGGATATTTGGCAAGGTATGTGAATGAGAGGAAGAACAAAAACCTCGTATTCTTCAATGTAAACAGACACATCAATCTCACCAATATCTGTATATCGAGATGCAAATTCTGTGCCTTTTCCAGAGACAGAGAGGATACCGATGCCTACACCATGAGCATCGATCAGGTCGTTCAGGATGCACTCGATGCTGTTCCTCTTGGAATCACGGAGCTTCATGTAGTTTCCGGGCTTCATCCGGATCTTCCCTTCGATTATTATATAGAGGTGATTAAGCGACTCAAAGAGGCGCTGCCGAATGTCCATATTCAAGCATTTACTGCTGTGGAAATACATTATTTTTCTGAAATCTCTGGGCTTTCTATCGAAGAAGTCCTGAAGGCTTTGAAGAACGCAGGACTTGGGTCATTGCCGGGCGGAGGGGCAGAGATATTTAACCCTGAAATCCGATCCAGGATTTGCCCCAGAAAGGCCTCAGGTATTGAATGGCTCCAGGTTATGAGGACTGCTCATCATTTGGGATTTAAATCAAATGCGACCATGCTTTATGGTCATATTGAGACATTGGAAGATCGGATCGATCATCTCCTTACACTTCGAGAGCTTCAGGATGAAACCCATGGCTTTCAATCCTTCATACCGCTTTCATTCCACCCTCTTCATACTGCACTTTCAGATATTCAAAAGCCATCTGCCTTTGAAGACTTGAAGATGCTTGCCATCGCAAGGTTGATGCTCGATAATTTTAACCACATCAAGGCCTTTTGGATAATGACCGGCTTGAATGTTTCGCAGTTATCTATAGATTTTGGGGTTGATGATCTCGATGGAACAATTGTAGAGGAAAAGATCACCCATGCCGCTGGGGCAAAAACAGAAAAATCTATCGAAAAAAACGAACTCATCCGGTTGATTAAAGAGATGGGTCGAGTTCCTGTAGAAAGAGATACATTATATAATAAAATTAATATTTACCAGTAATTCTGGGTTTTTATGCGTCCTAGGATTGGACATATTCAGTTCTTAAACTGTCTTCCTCTGTATTATGCTATTGTAAACAACAATGCCATATTGGATATGGATCTTGTTAAAGGCACTCCCTCAGAACTAAACAGCCTTCTTGTCAAAGGAAAACTCGATATAGGTCCGATCTCTTCCATAGAATATGCAAGAAATCACGATAGGTTTTACCTCCTGCCGACCCTTACAGTAAGCTCCGATGAAGAAGTAAAGAGCATCCTTCTGATCAGTAAGGTGCCCCCAGAAAGACTAGAAAGGAAGAAGGTTGCACTTACGAATACATCTGCAACTTCCCAGGCTCTGGTTCAGATAGTGCTGAAGGAAGCCTATTGCGTAGAGCCGGATTACTTCACCTGCCCCCCTAACTTGCCGATTATGCTGAGTGAAGCAGAGGCAGCCTTGCTCATCGGTGACGATGCGCTGAGGGCCCTTTTTAACCAACAGGATCTTGTCATGCTCGATTTGGGGAGTGAATGGAAGAGGTTAACAGGAAAGAAGATGGTCTATGCTGTTTGGGTAGTAAGAAAGGAATTTGCAAAAGAGAACCCTCATGTTGTTAAAGAGGTCTATGACTCTCTTCATATATCAATGGAATCGAGCCTTAAGGATATTGACCAAATAGCTCAAAAGGCATCGAGGTGGGAGATCTTTCCAAAAGATTTCTTAAGAGATTACTTTATGAGTTTGAGGTTTTGCTTTGATAGGGATTACCAGGAGGGGCTGCTTTGTTTTTATAAAAAAGCAACGGCCCATGGCTTTCTTACGATGGTTCCAGAGTTGGAATTTGTTGAGGTTTAAATGGCAGAAGCCGAAGATATTTTAGGACGATTTGTAAAAGGGCAGAGAATCTCTGAAAAAGAGGTCCTTATACTGTTTCAAAAAGGAGAACTCCTCCTTCTCGGTCAGATTGCGAACCAGGTCTTAAGAAGATTTCATAACGAAGATGAGGCATCTTACATTATCGATCGAAACATAAACTATACGAATATATGTTCAAGCAGATGCAAATTCTGTGCTTTTTATAGAGAAGAGGAAGACCCGGAGGCGTATGTTTTGAATAAAGAAGAGATCTTCAAAAAGATAGAAGAGACCATTGCCTTAAATGGTACCCAGATAATGCTCCAGGGTGGCCTCCACCCTGACCTTAACATCACCTACTTTACTGATCTATTGTCTTGTATAAAAAATAGATATAATGTACATATCCATTCCTTTTCGCCACCTGAAATCCTTCACATCGCAAGAGTCTCCTCACTTTCGATCAGGAAAACCCTTAAAAGGCTTCATGATGCAGGCCTTGACTCCCTTCCAGGAGGAGGTGCTGAAATCCTTGTAGATCATGTTAGGGCAAAGATCAGCCCGAATAAGATCCGCTCCGATAACTGGCTTGATGTGATGAAAGAGGCACATCGTATGGGGATGAAAACCACAGCTACCATGATGTTGGGAAGCATAGAGGCCTTTGAGGACAGAGCTGCTCATCTGTTAAAATTGAGGGACGTACAGGATCGAACAGGGGGATTTCGGGCCTTTATCCCATGGACGTTTCAACCGAATAATACTGAACTCGGTGGCAGGGTCACTTCATCTGTTGACTACCTCAAAACTCTCGCTATCTCCAGAATCTTTCTGGATAATTTTGAGAATATCCAAGGGTCATGGGTCACGCAAGGAAAGGAGATCGGACAGATTACCCTCTGTTTCGGAGCAAATGATCTTGGAAGTATAATGATTGAGGAGAACGTAGTCAAGGCAGCCGGGGTATCTTATAAGATGTCAGAAGATGAGATGATCAAACTCATTAAGGCGTGTGGTAAAAAGGCTGTCAAGAGAAATACAAAATACGAGAAACTGGCAGTGTTTTAGGGGGTGAAAGTTTTTATCAGCAGAAAAATAATAAAGAAGATTCCAAAAGTAAAATTCGCTGTTATCGGTGGGTCAGGTACTTTCTCCATAGGATTTCCAGAAGATCTGAAAAGAGGAGACATTCAGGTATTACAAAGTGGCCTCACCTTCAGGACCCCATATGGTGAGAGCCCCGCCTTTACGTTATTTGAAATAAAGAGCAGCGGAGTTCTCACGTGTAAAATGCACGGTTGGCGAAGGGGAGACAGTAGGGCCTGTGCCTCCAAACAGGTATTTTGGATACTCAAAGAAGCCGGAGTAAAGATGATCCTTGCCGAAGGAGGAGTGGGGAGTATAAATCAGCTACTTAATCCAAGAGATATTGTTATCCCCAATGATTTCATCGACTTTTCCACTCGAAAGGATACCAGTGTTGTTGGCGAGCATCTTCTCATTATGCGCCAACCCATCTGTCCCCAAATCCATCGGGCTTTGTTGGACTCATCTGGAAAACATCATATGGGAAGAATATTTGAAAGAGGAGTATATCTGGTTACAGAGGGGTATCGATTTGAGAGCTGGGCAGAAATTTCTATGATGAGACAGTGGGGTGCCGATATCGTGGGTCAGAGCCTGGCTCCGGAAGTCTACCTGGCGCGGGATATTGGGGCATGTTACGCTGGGGTTTATATGGTCGTGAATTATGCGGAAGGAGTAGTAAAAGATTGGGATCATGATGAACTTAAGGACATCTTCTATCAGGAATCGAAAAAAATCGGCCATATTATTATTGATGCGTTGAACGAATTAATAGATGCAAAGAGGGTGTGTGGTTGTATGGAGTTTAGAAAAGAAACATTACTCAGGGAAGAATAACTTCGATCATCAAAGTACTTTTGTGAAAACAATATGTTACTCTGCGCAAAGTGGGTCATACCTATCATTGGTGAGCCTATATTAAATGGAGCCCTCCATATCTCAGACGATACGATTACGCGATTGGGAACAAGGGAAGAGCTTAAAAAGGATCTCCCAAGAGAATGTGAGATCGATTTTGGACAGGCTGTTATTATGCCCGGTTTTGTGAATACTCATACCCACATTGAGCTCAGTGTGCTTCATGGCCTTATTAAACCCTCACCATTTACCCCATGGATACTTCAACTCATTGAGAAGGCCAGGAAGCTCTCATTGAAAGATTGGGAGATTTCAGCCTCTTTTGGTGCGTGTATGTCCATTAAATCTGGTATCACATGCATTGGTGACATCGCAACGAGATCTCCAAACCTAAAGGCATTATGCGAATCGGGTCTGAGGGGGATTGTTTTTGCTGAAGTTATAGAGATGGATGAGGCAAAAATAGATGATGCGATTGTAAATGTGACCCATAAAGTGGAACTCTGGAAGGATGAATGCAAAGGGAGTCTTCTCAATATAGGAATTGCACCTCACTCTTTGTATACAGTACATCCGCTTTTAATAAAGAAACTGAGTAGATGGGCGAGAAGAGAGGGATTGCCTCTTTCAATGCATCTGGCGGAGTCTCAAGATGAGACTCTTTACGTAAGGGATGGCAAAGGAGGTCTGGCTCAACAATACAGGCAGTTTCTGGGTTGGGCCCATCTGCCCGTAAAAGGCACTGGAGTGTCACCAACGAGATACGCCGAGCAATTGGGTGTTTTGGATGGGCTTATTGCAGCTCATAGTGTCCAAGTAAATAGAGAAGATATTCCGCTACTAAAAGATCATAATGTGACGGTTGCTCATTGTCCTCAAAGCAATTCTTATCTCAAGGTCGGTATTGCACCTGTAATCGATTTAATGAATAAAGGTATACCTGTTGGTTTAGGTACAGATAGCCTTGCGAGCAATGAGGATATGGATTTTTTTAAAGAGATGAGAAGGCTTTATCTTTCTCAATGGGAAAAAACAGGCACAGCAAAGACGATTCTCCATCGAAAAATGTTAGAAATTGCAACATTGGGCGGAGCAAGGGTGTTAAAAGTAGAGAATAAGGTAGGATCATTGGAAGTGGGTAAACAGGCCGACGTAATCGCAGTTAAACCTTCTCGACCGATTCATTTGACAGAAGACCTCTTTAGCTATTTAGTCGATGAAGCCAGAAATGAAGATGTGATCTTTAATATGGTAGCAGGGAAAACACTGTTTCACGAAGGGATACGTCTCATCCCTGATATGGAGGAGATTACAACACAAATGAAGAATATACAATTATATCATCTTAGCGCTTTAAAATAGAAAACTTTTACTGGCTTCGACGACGGTCAGATTTTAAAGCGTGTAATTCTGATCATCAAAGTGAGTGTAAAAAAGGGGAAAATACTATAGATGAAGCTTCTATCAAAGGTTTATCTTAATAAAAGATTTATCCTTTAAATCTTTGATCCATTCTTTGAATGAATCCTCCACTCTTTTTTGGTAAATGGCGCTTTTTACTTGCTCTATGGCTTCTTCAAATGTTTTAAATCCCTCTACTTTTCCATCCATGACCTTGATTATATGCAGGCCTAAATCACTCCGGATGATATTACTCACCTCTCCAATCTTCAGGTTAAATACGACTTTTTCTAAAAATGGTATCAGCTCTCCACGTTTGAACCATCCCATATCCCCACCTGAATCTGCAGAGGCTCCTTGAGAATATATTTCTGCCAGTTTTCCAAAGTCTTCTCCGTTTTTGATCTCTAAAAGGAGTGTTTTTGCCTTTCTATTAACCTCATTGAATTTTGCTTCATCAGCGCCTCGAGGAATCGAAAGAAGGATATGCTGAACTCTCACCTCTTTCATCACTTTGAAGTTATGCATATTTCTCGTATAATACTCTCTCAGTTCATCATCATTCAATACGATCTTGGATTTAATTTGGTAATCTACAATTTTCATCCTCTCCATCTCTTGTTTTATCTGCTCTTTATACATATCAAAGACGATTCCATCGGACTTCAATTTCTCAATCAATTCTTCCTTTGTAAGATGATTCTCTCTCATTATATTATCTATAGCATTATCTACCTCACTTTCGGAAACAACTATCAACCTCTTCTTTACCTCTTGGTCTATGAGCTTGTCTTGAATCAGTCTGTCAAGTATTTCTCTTTTAATCTCTTGTTGAGTCATATCTTTATTTATAGAGTTTAGATTTCCTTCAGCGTTCTTTAAGGATAAATCTACTGCATCATTCAGCTCCGAAAGGGTGATAATATCATCATTTACAATGGCGATAATCATTTCAATTATCTCTGCAGTTACTTTTGTATTCAATACAATAATACCGAACCAAAAAAAGAGAAAAGATAATGATAGGATTCGTTTTACTCTATTGACTTTCATCGATCCAAACATCTTATTATTGAATCTCCGTAAGTAATTGCTGATCCAGTTCAATCTGAATCATGTTTTTTATTTTTTTAAACCATCTATTATATGCTTCTTCTGTCCTTTCTTTTTTTAGCCTTTCCTCAATCTGGTCATAGGCTTCGTCAAGAAGCATTTTCCTCGCCTTTTTTTTTTCTTCTACTTTAAAGACATGAAACCCATAAGGGCTTTTGACGACTTTGCTTAACTGTCCTATGGGAAGAGAAAAGACTACTTCATCGAACTCTGGGGGCATATATCCCCGACCAAAATAACCCAAGTCCCCTCCATCTTCGCTATCCGGACTCAATGATTTCTCCTTCGCCAATTTTACAAAATCCTCGCCGTCTTTTAATCTCTTCAATATTTCATGTGCCTCTACCTCTGTACCGACTACGATTTGAAACGCTCTCACCTGCTCTGGAAGGTCGAACTCCTTTATGTTCTTCTCATAATATCTCTTTATCTCTTCATTTTCAATAGATATTTTAGATTTTATCATGTTATTGATGAGTTTTTCTATCAATAGCTTCTTTTTTATCCTTTTTTCCCAGTCTTTATAGTCCACATATTCATTGATAATTGTCTCATTAAAACTCTTTTCAGGGTAATCCTTCTTTATATGGGATATCTCATTTTTTAATTCGTCTTCAGTAACTTTAATCCCAAGTCTTTCTGCCTCATTTAGTAGAATCTTTTTTTCTATAAGTCCATTTAAAAAACTGGCCTTCAATTCTCCAAATGATATATTGTCTTTTGTATTGAGAGTCAAATACTCCTGTCGGACTTCCTCAAACTCTTTGGTAAACTCATCAACAGTTATGATCTGATTGCCAATCTTTACAAGTATCTGTTCTTTTCCTCTTTTACAGGATATATGAGAGGAAATTAAAAATAGACATAAAAGCAAGGTTAGACATTTTTTCACTGGATAAACACCCCTTTAAAAAATGAGACAGTTTAGAGAAAATGCGGTAAAATTGAGGGAATATTAAGGGGTCCCTTTAATCTTTGCCGAAAAAAGAAACAACAGCTAGGATTAAGATCACAACCCCAGCTAAAAAGTACCACAGAGCAAAAGAGCTGAGCTCATCGGATGAATTATAGATATTATCAATATTGTAAAAGAAACCCCAGTAAAAAACAAATAAGTATGAAACTGCTAGGCCTAATTTGTTTCGTTGAAACAGCATGCAAAAGGTTATTAAAAGAACAAACATGGCCAATTGGTATAATGGGATATTTAACTCTAAAAGTAATAAGCCCTCCATACCTTCCTCCTTTGTCAGTACTATTATTCACCTTTTATTAGCCATTTAAAGGATGACTCCATCTCTAAATGGACCCTAACATAGTTTATTTATAAATGCAATTCGAAACTACCTTTAAGACGAGAAATACATCTGCCATTTTCATATGTTATTTATGTGATAAAAACAGATACTGAGGCATATTTTGTGGTGTGTATTGATTATATTTATCTCAGAGTACTTTTTTAGATTACAGTAAATCATCTTGACAAAAGAGTTCTATTATTTATTATTGATACGTTTTTAAGTGCCAGATGCACAAGAATTCGTTGCATCTATAGGGTGTACCTCTGGAGTAGTGATGAGACTCATTAATGAATACAGGGAAATGGGCATTCGTATAAAGCGTATTAAGGATCAGGGTATAAAATGGAGTAAACATTTTAAAAGATGAAGTGATTGCAGATATCAGATTCCAGGCATTATCCGATACTATTGAAAAGGGGCAAGATCATTTATGTGTATTACTATAATGAGGTATAAACGGATCAGATAAGAGAGATAAAGGAAGATAAAGATGAGTGATTTATAACATTTGAGAGGATTTTTGCAGGTGTTCAAAAATGGCAGTTCATATAATTATTGACGGATATAATTTGATAAAGAGATCCCCTATTCTCAGTCGATTTGATCAGATAGGTTTACAAAAAGCTCGAGATGAATTGATCAAGAGGCTCGCTTTATACAGGAGGGCAAAAAAACATAGAGTTACCGTAGTTTTTGATGGTCATAGAGAAGGGGGCATTAGACAGGAACGAACCAAAGATAAAGGTATAGATATTATCTTTTCGAAAAAGGGTGAGCAGGCCGATTCGGTGATCAAGAAGATTGCCGAGGCTAAAAAGGAACAGGTCCTTGTGGTAACATCGGATAATGAAGTAGCCGACTTTTCAAAAAGACGAGGTGCTGTAATAGTCTCTTCTGAAGATTTTGAGATGAGGATGGATATATCGTCCTCTTCGGAGGACAGCGATTTTGATAATAAACCATTTGTTGAATCGATTCATACTAAAAAGAAGGGACCTTCAAAAAGGCTAAAAAAATCTCTTCGTAAATCGAACATAAGGATCAAGAAACTCTAAGACCAGGGGAGCATACCCCCCCCCTTCAGGCTATAATAGTTATTTAAGAAGCTAAAACCTTTTCCTTCATCGGGATAATCATCTCTTCAGCGTCTTTTACAATTCGTTCGATGAGTTCTTTACAACTCGGAATATCATCTATTAGGCCAGCTACTTGCCCGCAGGCAATAGAGCCCTCCTTTAAGTCTCCTTCAAGAAAGGCCTTTTTGAATCTTCCTCTGGCATGCTTCATCATTTCCCATGGCGAGACCTTTTGCTCCTTCATCTCTATAAGGCGTTGAGAAAATTCATTCTTTAAAACCCTGCATCGAATACCGGTGAGATTATCTGTAACTACAGTATCCTTTTCACTGGCATTTAGGATCCATTCTTTAACAAGGTGTGGAATGGGGCATTCCTTTGTGGCTATGAATCTGCTTCCCATAGATATACCCTCAGCTCCCAAAGCCAAAGCAGCAAGAAGCCCTCTTCCGTTGCCAAAACCTCCTGCTGCAACAACGGGTATCGTAACACTTTGCGCGGTCATTGGCACCAGGATCGAACTTGAGATAAAACCTGTATGGCCTCCGCCTTCTGTTCCCTGAACGATAACCGCATGAGCCCCATCCTGTTGTGCCTTTATGGCGTGTTTTATGGCACCCATTGTAGGGAGGTTGATGATATCATGAGGCAGGGTCCTTTCTATTATCCTTCGGGGGTCTCCCTTACCATAACTAGCCACAGGAACATCTTCCTCAATTATAACGTCTAAAAGCTTTTCCAGCTCTGGGTTTTCAGGCATAAAATTTACTGCAAATGGGTTTCTTGTAAGCCTTTTAATCTCTTGTATATTTTCCCTGAGCTCATCAGGTCTCATGAATGATGCACCGAGTATGCCTAACCCGCCGGCATTTGACACTGCAGCAACAAGGGGTGGAAGGGAAACCCATGCCATCGCACCTTGAATGATAGGATATTTTATCCCTAGAAGTTCTGTTATCCTGGTCTTCATATATCCTCCTTCTCTTTAAAATCCCATCTGTTTTGCAACTATCTCACGGTGGGCATCTCTATCTCCAAAGAGGAGCTCCCAACTCTTGGCATTTTTATAGTACAGGTGTAGATCATGTTCCTCTGTAAAACCAATCGCTCCATGGACCTGCTGACCAGTTGTAGTAACTCTTCTGAATGCATCGCTGCACCATGCCTTAGCCATGGATGCCTCTTTAGTCGCAAGAACCCCTTTACTGATCGTCCATGCAGCCATATAAGTAATATATCTGCATGCATCCACATCTGAGACCATATCTGCACAGAAGTGCTGTATAGCTTGAAGAGCGCCTATTGGCCTTCCAAACTGTTTTCTCTCCTTTGCATAATTAACGGTCATTTCAAGGCTTTTTTGAGCTCCCCCAACCATTTCAGCACACTTAGCAACGATTATCCTTGGCCAGATTGCCTCGATTACTGACCATCCGTTATCTATGGCTCCTAATATGCTGTCTTTTGAGACTGATACATTATCGAATGTCACCTCAAACTGTTTATCTCCCGCAATCGTGAGAAGGGGGCTACAGGATAACCCCGTTGTCTTGCTGTCTAATATGAAAAGGGTAATTCCATCTGCGCCGGTACCCTCCGTGGTTCTTGCAACAACGACTATGTAATTTGCGATATGCGCATCGGGCACAAAGAGCTTCGTGCCTTCTAAGATGTATCCATCATCTGCTTTTGTCGCACGAACCTCTATTCCATCCGGAGTGTATTTTGCACTAGGCTCAGTAATAGCAAGGGTGATAATCGATTTTCCCTCGGCTATAGACGGAAGAATTTCCTCTTTTTGCTTGTCACTTCCCCCTTCTAAAATTGATAAACCGCCCAGAATAATTGTTGAGAAGAAAGGGCTCGGTAAACATACGCTGCCCATCTCTTCTAAGAGTATCGCCAAGTCTAAAAAGCACCCTCCCATACCACCGTATTGCTCGGGAAAGATCAGGCTCATCCATCCAAGTTCTGCCATCTTTTTCCATAATTCAGGGGAATATCCCTTTTCATCCTTTATTATCTCTTTTACAAAAGAGGCTGGACACTCCTTTGTTAAAAGATTGTGAGCTGTCTTCTTGAGTATCTCTTGTTCTTCATTGAGACCAAAATCCATTTTCTTCCTCCTTTAGATTGTAGGGGCAAAAAAATCCCCAATATCTTAAGAACACTCAAAACGTAAAAAAATATAAGATTAGCCAAGCGGCAAACCAAGGCCCCTCATTGCGATAATGTTTTTTAATACTTCTACGGTTCCACCTTGAAGTGTGTACGAAACGCTCCAAAGATACGAGCTCGCTGCATCTCCTTGAATGGGTGCCCATTTTGAACCGGGCATCAGTTGACCGTAAAGTCCAAGAATTCTGGTTGAAGCATCGCTCAGTCGCTTTTCGAATTGTGTACAGTAAGCCTTACACAGGGAAGCCTCATAATTAGGCAAACGGCCTTGTGTCAATGTCCAGGCTACCTGATAACAGAAGATTCTTCCTATCTGATATTCTATTTCCAACTGTGCAAGCGTGTTTCTTATTTTTGTATCTTTACACAGAGGTCCCCCATTTCTCTTTTCCTTCTTTACATACTCGATAATATACTCAAATAGAGGATAGTTCTGCATCAAACGCTCCAGACCCGCCCTTTCATAATCCATCTGCGCCATTATTTGGTAAAAGCCGCGATTCTTCTGACCTACCATATTTTCTTTAGGGACCTTTACATTATCAAAGAAGACCTCATTAAAAGAATGAACACCGACCATGTTTATTATTGGTCGTATTGTAACCCCGGGGTTTTTTAGATCGACTATAAATTCGCTCAGCCCTTTGTGTTTCTTCGATGCATCCGGGTCTGTTCGAACAAGCGTCCATATATAGTCCGCTCTATGGGCGCCTGTGGTCCAGACCTTCTGACCGTTAATGATATAATGGTCACCTTCTTCTATAGCACTGGTTCTCACTGAGACCAAATCTGAACCAGCATCAGGTTCACTGAAGCCGAGGGCAAAAGAAATCTCTGCATTGATAATCTTGGGAAGGATGGTTTCCTTCTGTTCTTCACTGCCAAAATGTATGATTGCAGGTCCAACCTGCCTGTCACCGAGGAAATGATACCCGATTGGGGCTTGATACTTGAGCATCTCTTCCATCAGGATTGCACGGTCGAGATAGGTAGCTTCCTGGCCCCCAAATTCTTTGGGCCAGGTCATCCCTATCCAGCCTTTCTTTGATATCTCCTTGGAGAATTCCTGAGAGAAACTCTCAATCCAACCGTTACTGGTTATCTGGAAGGCTCCGCTCTTTAGCTTTTGATCGAGAAAATCTCGAACCTCTTGTCGAAACTCAGTTTGTTCTTTTGTTAAACCAAAATCCATAATCCACCTCCTTGTATTACCCGGGTAATTAGATTATTTTAAGGTAAGTACTCAACCACTGATTTACGCTGATCATCACTGATATTATCTCCTATCAGCCATACACACATTTTGAGCTCTGGTTTCTTGCTAAAATTCCGAATTGAATTTCAACCTGTCTGCGTTCTTCTGTTTGAATCAGTGGCCGAACAGTGAGTGCCCATCCAGAAATGAGCAATTTTGTTCAAGTCAAGGAAGGTAAAGGTTTTAATCGCTGAAATATATTGATATATTTCGAGGATTAAAATCTGGTCCTTACGTAGTGATTGGCCAAAAGGGTCATTTTTGGATTGACATTAGTTAGGTTTTAAGATTGCTAAGGAATATTGAATTTATAAATGGTCGGGACAGGGGGATTTGAACCCCCGGCCCCTGCGTCCCGAACGCAGTGCTCTACCAGGCTGAGCCATGTCCCGCTTCAATTACTTAATCTAATATTAGCTTATATATTAGATTTTTTGTCAAGGTTTAATTTATATAAGGCTACTTAAGAATAGTTCCAGTATGGATCCTATGTCTTTGCCCGCTTAGAAAATCCCTGATCCCCATTTTATTATGGTTCTGTAATTGTACTTCTTTTATGAGGAGAAACCCTTTGCCTGTTGAAACCCGTATTCCTTCTTTTGTAATCTCGCTGATTGTCCCTGGGGTAATCTCCTTAGTATCTCCTTTGAGTGAAATACCAGAGAAAATTTTCAGTATCTTATCATCAAAATAGGAAAAAGCACCGGGTTTGGGGTTTAAACCTCTGATGAGGTTTGATATTTCTACACTTCCTTTATTCCAATTTATTAATCCATCTTTTTTTTTCAGTTTGGGAGCAGGGGTTGCCTTTGAGTTATCCTGAAAAATGGGGGTTATGCTTTTTTGTTTGTGCCTTTTGAGAGTTTCGAGCAATAGGTGTGCCCCAACCTTTGCCAGCTTATTATGGAGGCTTTCTGCAGTGTCATTATCTTCGATCTCTATTTCCTGTTGAAGTAAAATGCCTCCAGTATCGAGATTCTCATCCATATATATGGTCGTAACACCTGTTACTTTATCTCCGTTGATAATCGCCCAGTTAATCGGAGCTGCCCCCCTATATCTTGGGAGGAGGGACGCGTGTAAATTTATACAACCAAGCCTGGGTATCATGAGTATCTCTTTTGGGAGAATCTGACCGAAGGCGACTACAACAACGACATCGGGTTTTAATTCTCTTAGTTTTGAAATAAAGGTTTGGTCTTTTACATTCCCTGGTTGAAATACAGCGATATCTTTACGAATTGCAAACTCTTTTACTGGGGAAGCCTTGAGTTTCATTCCCCTGCCTTTTTGGCGATCAGGCATAGTCACTATACCAATTACCTCTTCCTCGGAATTTTTAATAAATTCTAAAGAAGATACAGCAAAATCCGATGTCCCCATGAATAGTATTTTCATGTTTTTCATCTTTTTACACTTCTTTTTTACTCTTTTTCTGCAGCTTTTTCTTGTAGATATCCCTTTTCAAATTACTGATTCTATCGATTATAAGAATGCCATCTAAGTGGTCAATCTCATGCTGTAATACAATTGCAAGGAGATCATCCGCTGATATTTGAATAGTGTTTCCCTCTATGTCCAATCCTTTAATAAAAATTTTTTGCTTTCTTAGGATAGGTTCTTTAAGGTCTGGGACGCTTAAGCATCCTTCTTCTTCAAAGCACTCTCCCTCAGATGAGATCACCTTCGGGTTGATCAGCACGATAGGCCCTTCTTTTTTTTGGGTTATGTCAACAACGATTAAACGAATCGATTCGCCAACCTGAGGGGCAGCCAGTCCTATTCCTGGGGCTGCATACATGGTCTCAATCATATCCTGTGCAAATTTTTTTATTTTTGCATCGACTATGCCAACAGGTTTCGCCTGTTTTCTGAGAATCGGATCCGGGTATTTAAGGATTTCTAAAACAGACATGGAATATATCCCTCTTTATACAGGTTTTGGATTTTAGCACTATGAAGCAGAAAGCCATCAGTAGCTAGAGCATACTGATTGGGTCTGCATCTACAGTTAGGGTAATCCCTTTTCCTTTTATACTTGCTGCGGCTCTCTTTAATAATTGCCCAGCAAAGACGTGCAGTGAATTCGATTTTTTCCCTTTGAGTAATATCTGCCAACGATACTTTCCTTTTAACCTCTCAATAGGTGAAACAACAGGCCCGAGTATTTCAATGGACCTGTGATAATTCCCATCATTTAACAAAAAATCTCTGCTGATTTTTCCTAAATCATCGGCATATTTTGCTGTATCTCTTTTGCTACTGCCCATGATTCTGATGTTAATAAGACGGCAAAAAGGAGGATAGTTTAATGCCCTTCGAAAGCCTATCTCTTCTTTATAAAAACTTGTAAAATCATGAAGTCGTGCATGTTGTATACTGTAGTGCTCTGGATTGTAGGTTTGGATAATCACCCTTCCTTTACGCCTTCCCCTTCCGGCCCGGCCCGCTACCTGAGTTAACAACTGGAATGTCCTTTCACTTGCTCGAAAATCAGGAAATCCTAAAGAGGTATCAGCGGAGGCAACCCCAACCAAAGTCACATTGGGCAGGTCATGCCCCTTGGCTATCATCTGCGTTCCTACCAGGATATCCGTCCGCCCATCTTCAACACTCTTTAATAGTCTATAATGGGAATCCTTCCGAGTTATAGTATCTTTGTCCATCCTCGCAACTCTCGCATTTGGAAAGAGCCTTTTTGTCTCTTCCTCTATTCTTTCAGTGCCCAGGCCAAATGCTTGAACTGTATACTTTTTGCAGTTTGGACAGAGCTTGACTCTCTTTGTAGAATACGCACAGTAATGGCAGTGAACTGTATCCTTTTTAAGATGATGCACAAGAGAGACACTGCAGTTGGGACAGGTAATGATGAGGCCACATCTTTCACAGATTACAAATGTAGCAAAGCCCCGACGGTTAAGAAATAAAAGGACCTGTTCTTTCATATTGAGGGTATCTTTTATGGCCTCTTTTAATCGACTTGAGAATATCGGATTATTGTTTGAGCCCTCTTTGGCCTCCTCTCTCATGTCAACCACTTCTACCCTAGGCAGAGGTCTGTTTTCAACCCTTTTTGGAAGACTCAATAGAGATAACTTCCCTATCTGTGAATTATAATATGACTCCAAAGACGGCGTGGCTGATCCCAAAACAACCGTTGCAGAGGCCTTTTTCCCTCTGACAATTGCTATATCCCTGGCGCTGTATTGCAGTTTTTCTTCTTGTTTGTAAGAGGCATCGTGTTCTTCATCTACAATGATTATTCCTAGATTCTTGAAGGGTGCAAAAATCGCAGAGCGAACCCCTATAGCGATCTGAACCTCTCTCTTCTTTATACGTCTCCATTCATCGTATCTCTCTCCCTCAGACAGCCTGCTATGCAGCAGGGCTATACTGTTGCCAAAACGGGTCCTAAACCTTTTACAAAGTTGAGATGTTAGCGATATTTCTGGGACCAAAACTATCGCTTCCTTTCCTAAATGTAACACCTCTTCAACTGCTCTCATATAGATTTCGGTCTTGCCGCTCCCTGTTACACCAAAGAGAAGATAAGGAGAAAACCTGCCTGACTTGATGCCCTCTAAGACCCTTTTTAATACATCTGTCTGTCTGGCCGTAAGTTTAGGAGGGGAATCCTGTTCAAAGTCTTCAAAGTATAATGGATTGCGGTATACCACTTGGCTTTGCAAAGAAACGAAGCCTTTTTCCTCCAATTTTTGAATACTGCTGTATGGATTTTCAAACTCTTCTTTTAGCTTTTGATAAGAAACCTCTTTATTTTTCGAGATAAATTTCAGGATACGGGTTTGCTTAGGTGCCTTATTTCCCAAATGGGTTAAAGCCAAGGCAAGATCCTCTTTGGATTGCCCGTTTCCCTCGTATTTTATAAAACGTTCAATCTTTTTGCCGACTCTTTTTTGTTTTGTTTTGCTCTCAATTTCAATGAGCCCTTCAGCTTTTAACCTTAAAAGGACGGTGTAAAGATTGCCGTAGGATAGTCTCTTTTTAAGACGGCTGGTTGTAATCCCCCTTCTTTCTGGAATTTCCTTCAGTATCCAATACGTCTTATCAGATATTCCCTCTATTGTATCATGAGATCGCTTTGCTTTGCTGAAAGAGGATAAGAGATCTTTGCCCTTCTCTGTAATGGTAAGGGTCTGTAATGTCTCAATATTGATACCCTTGGGCAATGCTGCCCTCATCACTTCACCTATAGGGAAGAAATAGTATTTTGATATCCAATGAAAAAGATCGAGTTCATCTTTTCCAAATAAAGGGATATCATCAAGCACATCCAAGACATCTTTGATACCTTTGTTATCATCCGCTATTTTCATCGGGCCAAGTTCTTTTGGGAATCCTAAAACATAGCCGGTTATATTCCTTTTTCCCAGAGGAACCAGTACCCTTTTACCGATTTCAATGCTGCCTTTAAATCTCTTTGGAACTCGATAATAGAAAGTCTTTGAAAGGGGCAGGCTTGGAGCCACCTCGGCAAATATTTTATCTTTCATTGTCTCAAAAAAGGGACAGTATCTAAGCGAGGGTAACGATTGTTATGATTTTAACCTTTTTAGCACCTTCTTTTTGTCTTTTCCATGAAGCAATCCTCACACAGAACAGCCTCCCCTTCTTTTATAGCCTCATCTTCTTCTATCTCAGCGTTACACACATCACATTTCACCTTCATAATCTCATTCCTTTTGTTTTTTGTGTATTCATAGCCAGTGTCCATTCAGAAATGAAAGATTCTTTCAAAGGTAAGGGAACATGAGATTTCAACCTCAGAAAGCATCGATATATTTCAAGTTTAAAATCTGAACCTTACTCAGAAATTGGGCAAAAGGGCCATTTATGTATAAATATTATCTAAATATAACAATCACAACGCTCTATGTCAAGATAAGAATCCTCCTGTCTTACTTATCTATAGAGGACACCTCATTTGAAGGCCTGAAATGAAAGGCCTCTCGTGAACGATATCATCTTTATTTGAACACATTTCGAGGATTTTATGATTGAGAGGATGGCGTAACTACAAAGAAAACCCGCCCTATTTACCACTGCAATACTCACACAGCATGTTATTATTGGTAATAATAAGTAATAATAAATCAATTAATGCCAATAATAATTAAAACTTGACAAATAGATACAAATATGCTTAAATTATAACTGTTTTAATAGTATTTAGATTTATATGTATTATTCAGGAGCTAAATGTAATTTTTCAATGACAATAGCGCGTTATCTTCTGGCAGTTTTCCTTGCTGTCAACTCTACCTTATATTTCAACAAATCAACTCAATGTGCATCGAACAACATTGAGGAAGTTCAAGTTTTTGAACAAGAATGCGTTTTCTTTTTATCAAAGCCCTTTTTACTCGCTGATAATTTTCAACAGAACAAAGGGTCCTCAGATAACCAAAAGCAAGAGATGAAAAGAGTATTGTTGGAACCACAAGATAGCCTTCGTCTTAATTTTTACGATAAAAATGGCTTTGAATTAGTTCTACGAGGCTCTTTACAATAAACTATCGCTCTTAAAGCGAAGATGAAAGTGCTGACAATGGTTTTGATATAAGGCGAGCGATAATATCGCTTGGCGGATTAATTCACAATGTATTGACCTACTTTATGTGAATAGGAATTACAGGAAAATCATGTCAAAAACCTACTCAATTCCTAAGGAGATATAAAGATACATAGAGCGCACTTCCTTAAATTTGGGCAATTTAAGGAACCTTTCGCCCTTGAATGGCAAACTAAAGAAGCTGACCTGTTTTTTGCTGAACGATCCATAGGGTATTATCTCACTCCAAAGCGGGATATCAGATTGATACTCCATAGTTCTTTTTGCAAAGATGTGGCAGATTATTTGGAGGAATATTACAACCGATAAAGCCTAAAAATGATTTCAGTCAAGATGAGAATACTTACGGGGCATTGGGAATCGGTTTACGCTTAGAACATTTTTCAGGTGATCAAGATTGGATTATAAGCGATACCTTCGTCTGTGTTCGAAAGGCAGATGCCTTGAGTTGAGCTATGAATTGGATAATGAATCCATTTAACATCATACTGGACTATACGTATACTGATTTTTCAGACCTTTTACGAGTGCATGTAAATCCTGACGGAAGTGTAGATTATATTGAAGAAGAGAACGTTATTACCTGCCGCTTTCAACTGAACTTCTAACCGTAGAAAAATCCATGTTGGGCAGAGAAGAGAGAACTCTTCGATTAATCATGAATACTAGGCCTGCATTAAGGAAAGGAGCTAATTAATAATGAATAACGTCTTTTTAGCGATAGCTATTTTTATTGGTCTTATTTTATCCTATTCAATAGGATTTTCAGCATATCACCATGAGGGAGAGAAAGACACAGAAAAATTTCTGAAAGTATATCCTGATAAGGCCGGCACAAAGCTCAACCACTGTGCTTTGTGTCATTGCGGCGGACAATACGAAAAAAAAACAGATAAATGGGTAACTCTCGGCAGCTGCCAGTGGTGCCATTATTTTTATGGATATGACAGAGCAGGAGAGATAGATAATACCATGAATCCTTACGGAAAAGACTATAAAGCAAACGGTAGGAATGCAGATGCGATAAATGCCATAGAGAATGATGACTCTGATAGGGATGGGTTCACAAACAAGGAGGAGATAGAGGCCAGTCGTTTTCCGGGCAATACAGATGATGATCCTGATAGGCTAGCTGCTCCTTTTCATATTTATACAAGGGCCCAACTAGAGGCAATGACTCAGCAACACACCCAGTTTATTTTGATGAACGCATCAAGAAAGGACGATAATTACGTAGAATATACCGGCGTTCCAATAGAAACCCTACTTCAGAATGCCGGAATACTCGATTCAGCAACAGGGATCACTGTTTATGCGCCGGACGGATGGGCCAATGATCACCCCATGGAGGAGGATGAAGGGAATCCGGAGGCCTATCATGTTTTGGGAACTTATCCTGCGGCAGTTTATTACTATGATGAGCAGGCTGACATAGCGATTAACCCCGTGGATGGCTGGTGCGATTATAGTGCCCCATCATGCCAGGGACGCAGTCATGGAGAAGCCATTACTGTATCAGAAGGCCTTAAGATGATCCTTGCCTACAAGCGAGACGATGTCTATCTAGATCCAGGTGTTTTAGATGACGAAAACAAACTCGTCGGTGAAGGGCCTTTCAGACTGGTACTGCCTCAAAAAAGCCCGAACTCTCCGGATCAAATCAGCAATGCTGAGAATCAGGACGTGATATGGCCTTATACAGAAGAGTGGGATCACAATGCCGACTCTTCTACACGTTCGGTTACTATAATAAAGGTTCGGCCGCTACCGGAAGGCACGACCGATATCGATGCTTACGAGAGTGGGTGGGAACTTGTGGATGAGAATAAAATTATTGTATACGGAGCAATCGATGGAAACGACTCCAACGGCAATGGGATTTTAGACAGCGAAGAAGGTACCGATCCAGCAAGTGATTTTGACGGAGATGGCACGCCCGATTTTCAGGACACTGACACAGCAAGGGTAAGGCATTCAAAAGGAAATGATGAAAAAATTCTTTTTCACACTTCAAAAGGGTCATTTGTTAATGTACAAGCTTTGAGTGACGATGACCCGGAAATTAATCAGCAAAACAAACCTTCGTTAACTTTTCCATACGGAGTCGTCAAGTTCAAGATTACCGGTCTAACACCCGGCGCTGGAGAATCGGTCACTGTATCACTCGTTTTCCCGGATAATGTGCCTAAAACAGCTTCGTATTATAAAATCACGGCCAGTGGATGGAAGGAGATTCCTTTTGGCAGTAATAATGGAGATAATACCATCACACTTACCCTGGTCGATGGAGATGCCGACATAGATATAGACGGGACAAATGATGGGACGATTGTTGACCCAGGTGCCTTAGCGACTGTCATCAAAACACCTTCTCTTACTAGAACTGAAAGTTATAACTCATGCTTTATTGCAACAGCAGCTTTTGGTTCTCATTTGGAACCACAGGTGAAGATACTTCGTGAGTTTAGAGACAGGGTACTACTCACCAATTTTGTAGGCAAGGTCTTGGTTGATCTCTATTACAAATGCTCTCCTCCTGTCGCTGACTTCATTGCTAGACATTCCAACTTACAGAGACCAATGCGCTTGATCTTGTCCCCTCTTGTGTGCGTAAGTTGGGTTGCTCTGAACCTTGGACCAGGCCCTACCTTTGCTTGTATGATTTTACTCATAGTTATAATAAGCGTCACGAGTACGATATTATTTATAAAAGGTTACAGCAAAAAATTAATGCAATGAAATAGAAGGGCGGAGTGAATTTTCCGCCTTTTCTATATCGTGGTTACATTAAGAAATGAAAAACTGTTTATAATTTTGGGTTCAATACGCTCCATCGATTGACTTTTAGTTAACCCAAGGGTAACTACTCAGATGGATAGACTGAAGGTGAAATTCTTTTAGGGACAAATCGTATGATCAAACAAAACTTAGGACGTTTTATCTAAATGACGAGAAGGTTGTAAATGGTCTGATTCGAGCTTTGCGAGATGGTTGATTTACTTCAACCTTTACCCCCCTAAATACCTGAGTATTTACACGTAAGGATAGATAAGGAATCTTGCTCTTTTCAAACTTGCCTTCGATCTCTTAGTCGGCACTCTCGGTAAAGACAATAATATAGTTAAATAGGAAATTATTTTTGTTTTTCTATTTAAAAGTGAAAATATATCTTCCAGTAGTGAAAAGAATAATATTGACAAATAGTTTAATGAAAATTATAAGACAAGCATCTTATAGGGATATCCAAAAACCCAGGGGTGTTTAAGTCATAAAGCAGAGCTTCTCTATGACCGAAAATTTCTCTCATATGAAAAAACTCTTTTCCACAAAAGAAGTCGCTCAGTTTCTCGATGTAAACGAGAAAATGGTATATTCCCTTGTCTCAGAAAAAGGGTTGCCAGCGACAAAAATAACGGGAAAGTGGCTTTTCCCCCGTCATTTGGTAGAGCAATGGATAGAAACCAATACAATCAATTATCCGAAACCATCGACTCTCCTCCCTCCTTATCACGGGCTACTTATATTAACTGGAAGCAATGACCTTCTCCTTGACAAAACTATTTCCCTTTTCAACAGCAACTATAACGATCAAGTTGCTGTATTTGGCAATCTAGGTGGTATGGGGGGGTTAAGAGCATTAAGACAAAATCTTTGCCATATAGCGACGAGCCATCTGCTTCAGGAGAATGAGAACGAATATAATTTTGAATTTGCTACACAAGAACTAGAGAAGATGCCTGCTGTGATTAATTTCTGCAAAAGGGAGATGGGCATACTTATAAGAAAGGGAAATCCTAAAAATATTATCGGTGTCGCCGATTTAGCCCATCCTAACATTAGAATAGTAAACCGTCCGCTCGGGACAGGTGCTCGTCTTTTTCTGGATATAGAATTAAAGAAAGCCGGAATTAGCGGTGACCAGATAGAAGGCTACTAT
Organism: Thermodesulfobacteriota bacterium; assembly: GCA_034189035.1. Classification (GTDB taxonomy): domain Bacteria; phylum Desulfobacterota; class UBA8473; order UBA8473; family UBA8473; genus JAUXFK01. The sequence goes on along the minus strand of JAXHVA010000009.1, from coordinate 29,391 downwards.
ACAGAAGTTCAACAGCATTTAGATGTTGGCCTTGAAATCCTATCCGGGCGTTCGGATGCAGGTCCAGGAATCGGTGCAGTTGCTTACATCCTTGGCCTGGAGTTTATCTCATTAAGGTGGGAATGTTATGATCTCTTGATAACGAAGGAGAGATTCTTCGATCACGGTGTCCAGCTTTTTCTCGGTATCCTTCACGAAAAGGCCTTTCATGAAATCGCTGAATCATTTAAAGGTTATGATATAAGTTTAAGCGGAAAGATGGTCTTCCCGTAAAAATAAGGCATCAGATTTTAAATGTATTTAATCACTTGGATCCTTATACAATATTTTCCTCTTCGAACTCATCAATCATTGAATTACGTCCCAACCTGCATGAGACTTTTCAGGGAGCAGGGCCGTACCTTCATTCTTCTCTCTGTTTTGAAATATTATTGCAAACTGTATATAGTTGTGGTAGCATTAAGACTTAATATATTAAATATGTTATAGATGACATTGTAGAATGAAAGCATTGTTATCGTTTTAAACTCTGTAATTTCAAGCAACTCGTTCAAAATAATAGGAAAAGCCCTGATGTAAAACGGCAAGGAATAAAGCTCTATCTCAAAGGACCGAGGGTTCTTTCTATTGGCCGTTTTTGAGATGTAGCTGTATCTCTGTTTACAATTTAACCACATCGTTCGGTGAAGCAGTGAAGAGAAAAGCGTTAACAATAAGTTTCTTCGTGGGAATTCAGACTAGACTGGGGCTAAATCAATCTGAATACTCTTATCTTAATCCCGCCAATTTCAACCTGTTGAGACAATAAATCCGCAAAGAACGGCTTATTAGCTAGTCCTTCCGAGTCATCAACGACTAATGAATTTCATCTACCACATCATCATACAGCACACAGTATTTTTAATACTGACACTAAATTACAGTTTTCTATACTATAACCTTATAGTAATTAAGCCTTAATTCCCAAGAATCTAAAGGGAAAAGTATCTAAGACAAACCATTAAAATTCTGTCAAGCATTTGAGATTCTCAGAACTGCTGATTGAACCGATAACAATTTTTGATATATTTAATAACCAAGGTGTTTAGGACGTGCCCCATGGTAAACGCTACGAATATTCCCTTTGATATTTACTATCAATGTGTGAACCAAAGGGAAGATCCTAGCTCCATTCTTTCACGAATGGAAAAATACAGACTGATTTTTACCTGGACCAGAATTCAGAACACCGTAAGCTGCCCAACAATCTGTAATCCTCTCAACATCTTTTTCAAGGCAATCTTTGGGTACTTGTCAAATAAAATCTCCACTGAATGTTTCGATCTGTCGTATATTGGCAAGGCCTGGCCTATATCCATGCGTTTCCATAGCCACAACAACCTTCGCTTTACCCGAGGCCCCCCAGCTTTGTCTTTCAGGATTTAGCGAGCCAATGTAATCGTATTTCTCTATCAGAGCAGCAAATATGGAATATACATCCTGTTCAGATATAGCTTTCTCATCTTGTATTACATCGTCCAAAACTTCTTATAGCTTTTGATCTCCAGCACCCGTCTTAAATAAAGCATAGAAATGTCACTTTCCTTGCGGCTTATCAAAAAAATTGTCCAAAACCACTTCTTTAAGGGAGCTCTGTTCTTATGATCTATTGTCGCAGCAGTTAAAGAGACTTGATACTTAGAACGCTTGCCCTGATACGGATGATTTTTACTATGGAAAAATGCCTTGATATAAATACACTGTAGACGCTGATAACTGTCAAACCAATACAGACGAAAAGATATAGTTGACAGGCTTTACAGAGGTAACTTTTCCTAGAAGTTCGATTAAATTCATAGACTTTTGTTAGTTCCCTTTGCTTAATAACTTAAGCGTAACATTACTCCATATATGCGAGGCTAAAGAAAAAATATATTTATTATTTAGCGTCCGTACAGAAATGAGCGATTTTATTCAATGTTCAATGAAGGCAAAGATTGTAACAGCTTGAACTTATTGTCATATTCTAATGATTAGAATCAGAGTCTAACACAGTGATTGGTAAAGGGCTACTTATGGACGGACAATATATAAAGGAGGCATAGATATGAAGGGTAGAATGCTTTTTGTTACTTCTTTTATCATAGTAGGTCTCTTTATAGCACCTATGCTATTTGAGGCAAGGGCAGAAGCAAATAGAACGGATAAGAAGAAGGCAAAACATATTATTAAATTAGCATCAATCGCCCCAAAGGGAGTTGGTTGGTCAGTCATAGGTGATAAACTCATAGCGGACATTTATAAAAAGACTAATTATGAAGTCTATATTGACCCGTATTGGGGTGGTATAATGGGAGATGATGAGGATTATATAACAAAGATGACTATTGGTCAACTCGATGCTGGAGGATTCTCAGGGCAAGGATCTCTTATGGTTTGTCCTGAATCATCTGTAGTGACACTTCCCTTTCTCTTTAATGATTATGATGAAGTGAATTATATTAAAGAAAAAACGAGGAGTATTTTTGATAAAATTGCTGCAAATAATGGGTATAAATTAACCGTTTGGCTTGATCAAGATTTTGATCAGTTCTATTCAAAAAAATATGAGTTAAGAAGGGCTGAGGACTTTAAGAAGAGCAAGTTTTTAACGTGGTTTGGTTCATTGGAAGCCGAGGTTATTAGGTCTCTTGGAGGATCTCCAATTCCGGTAAATCTGCCCGAATTACCTTCTTACATGAGATCTGGCATAGGTGATTCGGTAATCGCTCCAGCTATATTATGGGTGGGCACACAGCTCTATACAGTATCAAAATATGTTAATCCAATTCTAATACGATATTCCCCGGGTTTGATTATGATATCAATGAGAAAATGGAATGAACTGCCTCCCCATCACCAGAAGACTCTCACTGACGAATTCTCAAGATTAGAATTGGAGTTCAATATTTTTTCACACGATAGTAACAAAAAATGTCTCAAAGCGATGTTAAAATATGGGTTGAAGGAGGTAAAGTTGACCGCAAAGGAGCTAGAAACTTTAAGGGGGAGGACGAGGCCCCTTTATGATAAGATGGCAGGCAAGGAGTATCCACGTAAACTTCTGAATGAGGTATTAACCAATTTAAGGGATTTTAGGGCAAAGGATGACAAGATTTAAACTTACGTATATATGGTGTACTTTAAAGTTGAATTCACTTGTTAAAGGGAAGAAATAGGGAGTTTTTACGTGGAAAGTACTTTAGGAAACCTGTAAAACGACCGTTTATAATTCAATAACTTCCTAAGTCAATGAAGACCAAGGCGGTTGAGGTTATGTTTCTTAACCGCCTTTTCTTATACTGCTGTATTCCCTTGACTTATCAGCACTATTCATGAAAGTGTTCTCTTGGGAGTCACATGAAAAGCCTCTCCTGGGGATTATATGCATCAGAAGATCAGACAACTACCCCGCTGTTTATGAATGTTTGGAAAAATAAACAATTAATATGCCCGTATCTTTTAAAAGAATTGACATTTATGCATAGATAATACGTATTGATACACACGAAACTAACATTAAACATATATTATATCCATCATTAGAGTTCAATTAAGATTCGAATAAATTCAATTGGATATGAGCACTAGTAATTTTGTTTTTGCAAGTATCGCCTGTGAGTGCTTGTAAAATGGGCATTTTTTCAAAAAGAGTAATGCTGAAAATCTGTAAAATTGTGTACAGGCTCGGGTCTATTTTCAGCTTTTCCTTTATAATAGTTACAAGAACATATACAGATATCGCGATTCAAATTTGAGTCTTTACCGCATTTTCGGATGTTCCATAAAATGCTTTTATACGAAGATGCTGTTTGATCCATTTGAAAAAGAGTTCAACTTGCCAGCAGCATTTATAAAAGTGTGGCTATCGTCTCAGCAGGAAAAGAGAACCGGTTTGTTAAAAACATCAGTCGTTTTCCATTTTCTGGGTCGACAAATTTTACACGGTGTAGTTTTTCCGGATAATCTTTTTTGGCATAGAATCCGGTTAGCGCTGCAATTTGATCGCATCTAACCCCGGCAGATTTATCAACCGGTTTTGAATACAGTCGTTTTAAGGCCGTATTAATTTTAGCACGAGTAACGAAGAATGCAGAGCACTGGTGAAGCATGAATAAGCGCTCAAAATCAAGGTATCCTTTATTCATGATGTAAATGGCGCCAGGTTCCGGCATGAGTACATCAAGGATATTAATATCATGAACTTTACCATCAATTATAGCAACAAAAGATGGAATATTACCACGTAAATCGAGCAGCGTAGGTAGCTTTATGGCACTTTTTTTTTTCTAAAACGAGCCCATGGGAAAATAGAAAGACACAGGTTTATGGTGGACGAGTCAAGGGCATATACTGTCTCGAAGTCTTCATCTGTATAAAGCTGTCGTGCTTCGTGAATCAGTATTTGTGCAAAATCACAATAAATGCGCCAGTCTCTATTTTCATTAGCATAGGCAAGCGTACTTCGGGAGATCCTCCCCCTAATACCTATGTGGTATAATTTTTCATGCATAGCCCGGAGGCAGCATTCAATATCACGTAAACTTTCTCTATACGTGAGTTGAGCAAATGCCAAGCATAGAAACTGATCAAAACATGTAAAAGAGCGAACACGGTAATTTCCGTTATATCGGTCAACGCATTGACGAAATTTGTGTTTGGATAAAAAATCCATAATTTGAGAGAAAATCGTTTTGCTCTGGTTCATTGGTGATGTCCTTTCGCTTTGATATTTTCCATGTGAAAAGATTATCAACTGTACCAGGTAATTTCAAATCGATTACATTCAAATTCCTTAATATCATCTGTATAAATAGATAATTATAAACTTTTTTAAATTTTTAATTGGACAGTAGTGATTATCCTTTTATAATCGAAGAAATAGCATGTGACAACATTGAAAACAGCCAAGAATCCATCTTATTAATACAAATCCTCAATGGCCCTATGATTGGACCTTGATGAATTCATGTTGTGTGTATCGGCCAAAACAAATTGATGCGCAGGATAATTGGATCTTTAATATACACCTTTAGCTTCAAATCGCCTGTCAGAAAATCCATTGTGGACATTAGAAAAAATACAACCAGTTATCATATGATTGAATCTAGCATATCTTTTTTAAGAAAGAATATCATCATTATTTCAATATGAGGAAGATAACCATTAATTTAACTTGGCAAGGAGACTAATTCTGCTGAATGAACAAGTTACGTCGTGCAAAGGACAAACGAGAAAAATCAATAAAAGAAAGTGAGGAGAAGGAAAATGGAAGACATTATTATTAAACTTCAGGAATTCGGAACACTTTACGGTCTTAAGATTGTTGCTGCGATCCTTATACTTATTGTGGGTCGTTTTATTGCATTAGGACTCAGGAAGCTGCTTCGCAATATCCTGCAAAAAAACAAGGTTGACGAGACCCTCGTTGGCTTTGTGTCAAGTCTCTGTTACGTTTTAATGATGGCGTTTGTCATTATTGCTGCCATTAGCAAGTTGGGCATACAGACGACCTCTTTCATAGCGATTCTCGGTGCTGCGGGCCTTGCCATTGGTCTAGCATTACAGGGCTCTCTTGCAAACTTTGCTGCCGGAGTATTGATGCTTATCTTTAAGCCGTTCAAGGTTGGAGATTTCATAGAGGGCGGCGGCGTATCGGGAGTAGTCGAAGAAATAGGAATCTTCACTACAGAGCTGAAATCACCGGATAACAAGAAAATCATTGTCCCGAACGCTATAGTCACGGGCGATAAAATCGTTAATTATTCGGCAAAGGAGTGTCGGCGTGTGGATATCGTTGCCGGAGTCAGCTACAGTGACGATCTGGACAAGGTCAGAAACGTCCTTGAAGATATCCTCTCAAGTGATGACAGAGTCCTCAAAGATCCGGCCCCAACGATTGGTGTTTTGGAATTAACCGACAGCAGTGTGAATTTCGCGGTACGTCCTTGGGTTAAGACTGCGGATTACTGGAACGTCTTCTTTGCTACGCAGGAAAGCATTAAGAAGCGTTTTGATGCTGAAGGCATCTCAATACCATTCCCACAACAGGACGTACATCTGTACAAGAGCGAGTAACAAGAATTGGAGAATATACTTAATGGCTGCATATGATGGAAACCCTGAATAAAATGGAGGGGTTTTGTAGATGAAGATAACAATTGTTGGTCAGGGGCGTGTTGGTTCGACGCTTGCCTACACGTTACTCCTTCGTGGGCTGTCGGATGAACTCGTTTTATTGAATCGCAGACGAAAAATAGCTGAAGGTGAGTCCTTGGATTTACAGCATGCCGAGGCCTTCATCAGTCACCCGACGGTTATTCGACCTGGCGGGGTAGATGAAACCGCAGGCTCTGATATCATCATCATCTGTTCTTCTGTGCCATGGAATCAGAAATACACCAGTCGATTCGATATTGGTTATGATAATCTCAAGATGATTCGAGAAGTGATTCCTCCACTGGCAAAGGCAAGCCCTGATGCGAAGGTGCTTGTTATCACAAATCCTGTTGATGTCATGACATACCACGCTATCAAACTCACTGGATTTGGCCCAAAACGGGTGTTCGGAACAGGAACCCTAATCGACAGTGCACGGTTCCGGACCATGCTTTCGGTAAAAATGGGAATTCATCCGGACGATCTCAGGGTGTACATACTGGGCGAGCACGGAGATACTCAGTTTCCGCTCTTCAGTAAGGCTATGGCCGGTGGGGGCTGTATATTAGAGAGCAAGGCCACGCATAAGATTTTTCGTAAGGCCAGCCGCGCAGGATTCGATGTAGTCCACCAGAAAGGTCATACAAACTTTGCCATAAGCATGGCTGCAACGCTGGTCATTGAGGCCATGGTTTGGGATACTCGTCGTACTATACCGCTGTCTGTTCTTGTTGATGGTTTTATGGACGTGCATGATGTGTGTCTTTCGCTACCGGTCGTTGTAGGGAAAGACGGGATTAACCAGGTGCTCGAACCCGACCTGGAAGAAGGCGAAGTTGCTGCCTTTCAAAAATGCGCTGCGATCGTACGAGAGGGTATTGAGAGGTCGCTTGGAAATATGTTTTCCAAACCAGATAGTACTTGAGTTACAGTCTGTTGTGAAAGTATCTATTCAGTGTCTTTATTAAATCATCGATATCAGTAATAGGGGTTTTACATGCGTATTGTTCACATATATATGCAGTAGGCCCTTGATCTTTGTTACTGAGTTCTTTGACATAAGGCGATATTTTTGAAAGTCTTTTGTCATCATTACAAGAAGGATGAAACAGAATTACTTTATTGGGCAAGAAAGAGTTATGGATAGTTGAGATCATATTCTGTGTAGTTTTCAGGTGAGGGTCTCCTGAAATAACAATCTCTCTACTCGGACCAATAATAAAATCAAGGGTCTGTAAAAATTGAGAATATCCGACAGGGTATTGTGAAATTTCCCTTGAAAACGCACGAACCAATTCATCGGCCTTTCTTTCCAACTCTGTATTTCCTGTAATCCTTGCGAGCCGTAAGAGGTTCAAAGCGGCTATTGAATTCCCAGAAGGCATGGCTCCATCATAGATCTCTTTGTTCCTTATAATCAGCCTCTCGTTCTCCTTTCCTGTGAAGAAAAAGCCTCCTGCGCTATCCCAGAATAAATCGAGCATCGTCTCATTGAGGGCAATAGACTCTTCGAGGTATGAAATATTAAATGTCGATTCATACAACTCTAAGAGCCCCCAAATTAAAAAGGCATAATCGTCTATGTAACCAGGATAAGCGATGTCTCCATCTCGATAACGTCGAAAAAGTCGATGATTATCCGTTTTCAGCTTGTCTAAAATGAATGAAGTTGCGTTTATCGCGGCATCTCTATATCCTTCTTCCCTTAGTACCCTGAATCCCTTCGCAAATGCTGCAATCATTAAGCCATTCCATGATGTGAGAATCTTGTCATCTTTTTGTGGATGTATCCGTTTATCCCTTATACTAAACAGCTTCTGTCTTCCAAGCTCTAATGTATCCTTGAGTTCTTTTAGATCTATCCTCTCTTTTTTTGCGAACACTTCGAGCGGAATACGGACATTTGGTATACTGTATCCCTCTTCGAAATTGCCAGAATCTGTGATGTTATAGAAACGGCAGAAGAGCTCGCCTTGATCTCTTCCTAAGTGTGTCTTGATTTCGTCCGGCTTCCATACATAAAACAGCCCTTCCTTGCCCTCACTGTCTGCATCCTCTGCAGAATAAAATCCTCCAGTAGTGTCCCTCATATCGCGAAGCACATACTCAAAGATCTCTCGGGTCACTTTAGCGTATATGTCTTTTTTCGTAATCTGAAATGCCTCTGTATATGCCATAGCCAATAAAGCTTGATCATATAGCATCTTTTCGAAATGAGGTACCAACCATCTTTCATCGACTGAGTAACGGTGAAAACCAAAACCAATCTGGTCAAAGATACCGCCATGATACATGGTGTTGAGGGTCTTCTCTGCCATATTCAGGGCACTGGAGTGCGGATTCCTCTGATGCCACCTGAAAAGGAAGGTTAACTGGTGTGGTGTTGGAAATTTGGGTGCACCCCCAAAGCCTCCCCATTTCGGATCGAAGCTCCTGGCGAGTAGCTCGTAGCTTTTTTGAAGGGTTTCAATGTGAAGCGTTTGTCCTTCTTCTTCGGTATCATTTCGTTGAATGGCATTGGTAATCTCCTCTCCTGCTTTGATAAGTCGCACCCTGTCTTTTTGCCATAATGAAGCAATTTGATTCAATATGTCGATAAAACCTCGCATCCCCATACGAGTCTCTTTGGGGAAATACGTCCCTGCAAAGAATGGCTTGCCTTCAGGAGTCAAGAACACGGAAAGAGGCCAGCCACCTCGCCCTGTAAGGGACTGACATACAGACATATAGACTTGATCTATATCTGGTCTTTCTTCACGGTCTACTTTTATAGAGATAAAAAATCGGTTCAAGATGCTGGCAACTTCATCATCTTCGAATGATTCATGGGCCATTACATGACACCAGTGACAGGTGGCATATCCTATTGATAAAAAGACGGGTTTATTTTCATCCATTGCCTTTTGAAACGCTTCAACTGTCCATGGATACCAATTCACTGGATTTTCAGCATGTTGTATGAGATAAGGGCTCTTCTCATCGATCAGTCGGTTGGGAAAAACCGTATGTTTTTTTTCTTTCATTGCTTTTTATCCTTTTCAAATAATTGATCCATTCTCTTTGATATTTGGGATATACCAAAATATTATCCATAAGTAATAATAGAACAGTACGATAATTTTGCTTTTTTTCTCATTCTGTTCTTTTAGTTAATATAATTATGATGTTTTTTTTGTCAATAATGTGAGGGGAAATATTAAAATTATTATTGACCCTCGCTTCTTGCAGGGCTTTTCAATGACTTGAATATCTGGAGATTTTATCTTATAATAAAACTTGTTCAAAGACAAAGTAACATAAGGGTAGGCTTATTGAAAAATCAAATATTTTAACACCATATGTTTCTACATACATCTAACAGCGAGAAATTGTAGGAAACCAAATTGTTTTTTGCACAGAACAAATGAAATTGTATGTAATGGATTTACAGCCTGGCGATCATATTTATGTAAGGAGGTATAGCCGTTTTTATTCCCATCACGGAATCTATATGGGCAATAATAGGGTTGTACATTATACCGGAAACGGAGGAAAAGAAAAAAAGAGTCCAAGAGTAAAAGAGACCGTTTTGGAAGAATTTCTGAAAGGTGGTACATTGAGACGTTACAAACATAAGAAACGACTTCCTCAAGATGAGACCCTAAAACTTGCCAGAGAGTACCTCACAGATGGGGATTATTCTCTAATCTTTAATAACTGCGAACATTTTGCCACATACTGTGCAACAGGGAAGAAAAAGAGTAGACAGGTAAGGTTTGCAATAAAAAGTAGCTCAGTAGTCATGTTGGGTACAATTAGCGCTTTCATAATCCAAAATAGAAAGCAGAAAAAGGATAAAGGTCTGCCATGAAATAGGTTATGTAACAGTTGAGCAAAGCGCTGGGGTCGTTTGCTAAAATGACTAAACTAAAGGAGGGGTAGATATATTGTTTTAAATAAACGATCAGGATTTATCTTCCCTTAAAATTGGGCTTTCTTTTTTCCATAAAGGCAGCCACGCCTTCCTTATAATCCTCACTTTCAAAGCAACGGACAGCCAGTGCCCTTATCTTTTCCATGTCTCGCGAATATGGAGGTTTAAGTACCTCTTGAATCGATGCCTTATGGGCAATAAGACTGAGTGGAGAGTTCTTTGACATCCTGAGTGCATATTCGATTGTATAGCTCTCTAATTCCGCCTTTGGAATGATTCTATTGACAAGGCCCATTTGATAAGCCTCTTCAGCACCATATCTTTGGCCAGTAAGGAGTATCTCAGTAGCATTGGCCTGCCCAACAACATGAACCAACCTTTCTACTCCTTGTTCCGAGGAATATGCAATCCCCAATCGGGAAGCAGGAATAGAGAAACTGGCATTGTCAGCGGCCAGACGAATATCGCATATTAAGGCCACAGAGCATCCTCCCCCAATACAAAACCCATGAATCATTGCAATTATGGGCTTTTTGAGTTGCATGAGTGCTGCAATGGCTCTGTTTGTAGCTAAATCGTATTCACCTGCAGAGATTCCAAATCGAACTTTTTCAAACTGAGAAATATCAGCTCCAGAGATGAAAGCATCATCATCCTTTCCCCGGATGATGAGCACTCTTATGTCGTTATCTTGCGCCACTTCCTCTATAAGCTTAGGAAGTGCTTGCCACATCTGAAGGTTCACTGCATTTCGCATATTTGGACGGTTGAAAACAATCCATCCTAGGGGAGGTTCTTTTTGAAGATAGAGTGTTTTGTCTTTCATTATATTGAATAAAAAAGGTCCCCATATAAAACAAACGGGGACCTTTCCTTTTATTTTATTATGTATCTTAGTACATACCACCTGGTGGCATACCACCTGGTGGCATCATAGGTGCTGTTTCTTCCTTTGGTTTTTCAGCAACTATAGCCTCTGTTGTAAGCAACAAGGAAGCAACACTAGCGGCATTTTGAAGGGCACACCTGGTCACCTTTGTAGGATCTATGATTCCAGCTTCAATCAGATCCTCATATTTTTCTGTCTGTGCATTAAGCCCAAATGCCCCGCTTTCCCTCTTTACTTTATCTACAACAACTGAGCCTTCAAGCCCTGCATTGTTGGCTATCTGTCGTATGGGCTCTTCTAAGGCCCGTTTTACAATGTTTACTCCAAATTGCTGGCTGGTCTCTAATTTTAGATTATCAAGAGCAGGCAGAATCCTGAGAAGGGCAACGCCACCTCCAGAGATTATGCCTTCTTCAACCGCTGCCCTTGTTGCATTCAAGGCATCCTCAACTCTGGCCTTCTTCTCCTTCATCTCAGTCTCTGTAGCAGCACCTACATTGATAACAGCAACTCCACCGATAAGCTTAGCAAGTCTTTCTTGGAGTTTTTCCCTGTCATAGTCTGATGTGGTCTCATCTATCTGTGCCCTGATGGTCTTTACCCTGCCCTCTAAATCGCTTTTCTTTCCTGCCCCATCTACGATAGTAGTGTTGTCCTTATCTATAGTAACCCTCTTGGCTGAACCTAGATCATCTAAACTGATATTCTCAAGCTTTATTCCTAAGTCCTCTGTAATGGCTGTACCTCCTGTGAGTATTGCAATATCCTCCAACATGGCCTTCCGCCTGTCGCCGAATCCAGGAGCCTTTACGGCTGCACACTTAAGTGTACCCCTAATCTTATTGACAACCAATGTGGCCAGTGCTTCTCCCTCAACTTCCTCTGATATAATGAGGAGAGGTTTGCCCATCTTTGCTATTTGTTCTAGTATAGGAAGCAGGTCTTTCATATTGCTTATCTTTTGTTCGTGCATCAGGATATAAGGATCGTCCAATACTGCTTCCATCCTCTCTGCATCCGTAACAAAATAAGGGGAGGAATAACCACGATCAAACTGCATACCTTCAACAATGTCCAAGGTGGTATCCATACTTTTTGCCTCTTCAACTGTAATAACACCTTCTTTTCCAACCTTGTTCATGGCTTCAGCTATGATACTCCCTATTGTATCATCATTGTTGGCAGAAATAGTACCAACCTGGGATATCTCCTTTTGATCCTTTGTCGGCTTACTGAGTTTTTCTAGCTCTTTAACTGCTACCTCTACTGCCTTGTCTATACCTCTTTTCAACTCCATTGGGTTGTTCCCTGCAGCTACAAGTTTGGAGCCTTCCCGATAAATTGCCTGGGCCAGGATCGTTGCTGTTGTAGTGCCATCACCAGCTACGTCACTGGTCTTAGAAGCTACTTCTTTTACCATTTGGGCACCCATATTCTCGAATTTATCCTCTAGCTCTATTTCTTTGGCAACCGTAACCCCATCTTTGGTTACTGTGGGGGAACCAAAACTCTTCTCTAGGATTACATTTCTTCCCTTAGGACCTAGGGTAACTTTCACTGCATCCGCTAAAGTATTTATTCCCTTTAGGATTAAATCTCTAGCAGACTGTTCGTATTTTATCTCCTTTGCCATTTGTAACATTCCTCCTTATCGTTGTATTGTCTTTATTCTAATATACCCAAAATGTCTTCCTCTCTCATAATGAGATGCTCTTCTCCATCTATCTTAATCTCAGTCCCTGCATACTTTCCAAAAAGGACCCGATCTCCCTCTTTCAAATCCAAAGGGATTTTTTTGCCATCCTCTAAAATCTTACCGGCTCCTACTGCAACAATCTTACCTTCCATGGGTTTTTCTTTTGCAGTATCTGGTATGATTATCCCTCCTTTTGTTTTCTCTTCTTCTTCGATCCTTTTTACTATCACGCGATCTTGTAGCGGCCTGATCTTCATAACTACTAATTCTCCTTTCATTTGAAATAGTTAAATATCCACTTCTCAGAGTTAATTGTTAAAAAAAATGCTAGGTTAAATAGATATCACCTCCTTATTAAAAAATGAAACCTTTGAAAGATACAGAAAATTGCTAACTATTCATGATAAACTTGAATTTTAGCATATGAAAGGGATTCATTCCATCGATTGAAGATTTCGCCTTATTTAAATATAAGAAGAACAAAACTAAGTATCTTTCAAAAGCCCTTATTTATTTTATAGATAGTATTATTCAATTTTGTTAGCACTCATTAAAAATGAGTGCTAACGGAGAAATAATAACCAGGCCAAATCTAAAAATCAAGCCTCATTTTCATTAGTTTTAAGGATTTATAAATTTATTTTATTGATTATATTTAATTTATTCTTTAATTTAAATAATTAATACGATTTTCAAAGTTTTTCAATAAAAATTTATTTTAAGCTTATCTGTTTCTGAAGGATCTTTTAAATTCAATAGATTGATTACAATAAAACTGGGTAACGTATCTTTATTCTTTACTTTTTCCAATTGCTCATGTATATATGTTTTTAATAGTCTTCATCCGCAAATGGTCTTCTTGCTTAATTTCTGTTTTAGGCTCAGGTTTTAATCTTCGAATATGTCAATATGATGTTTAAAATCTTCGCCTTCTTCGACCTTGGACAAAAATTCTCATTTCTGGATGGAAACTAAATAAATTGTTGATTAAAAACTTTTTATTTTTATAAGGGAGGGGGAAAAATGGATAAGGAAGGATTAACCTATTTTAGAGATCTTCTAAGTAACAGGTTGGACTCCCTCATCCAGGAGGCTGAAAAGACTGTATCTGGAATGATCGATGGCAAAGAAACCTTTCCTGATCCTACAGACCGGGCTTCGATGGAATCTGACAGAAACTTTCTCTTAAGAATTCGGGACAGGGAGAGAAAGTTGATTTTGAAAATCAAAGATGCTTTGCAAAGGATCAATGACGGTACCTTTGGGATGTGTGAGGTATGTGGAGAAGAAATATCTGAAAAGAGGCTGAAGGCTAGACCCGTCACTACCTTGTGTATCGATTGCAAGAAGAAACAAGAGGCTGAAGAACGTTTAAAAAGCCAATAAGGCCATATATAAACAAGCCAAAATCTGCCCTATGTTCTTTTTCAAAATGAATGCACTAGAGAACATTAAGAAATTAGAAGACGATATTGGTAAGTGTGCGAAGTGTGGTTTATGCCAGGTTGTATGCCCGATCTTCTTAGAGTTAGGCCAGGAATCATCAGTTGCAAGGGGCAAGATTGCACTTGTTGAGGCGTTGAGTGAAGGGAAGATAAAGGCAACTTCAAATTTTGCTGAAAAGATTCAATGCTGCCTTTTATGTGGAAGATGTGTAAAAAACTGTCCTAATAGCGTTCGGGTAGATCATATAGTATTTAAATCAAGGACAATTATTGCAGACATCAGGGGAATTTTACCTGTCAAGTGTTTTTTATTAAAGGTAATTTTAAGATATCAGCAGCTTTTAAACATCGGCATAAAGATTGTTTCTACCTTTCAAATACTGCTCTTTAAGCAAACGCATCTTAATAATACTCACAGATCTCGATTGAGTATAGGCCTAAACCGAAGGAGAATTGTGTTGCCTTTGTCAAAAAAAGCACTACGGGATGAATGGCCAGAATTTAATCTGGCTCATCTTTCGAGGGGAAAGGTAGTGCTATTTATTGGATGTATCATTAACTTTATACTGACAAGAACAGGAGATGCAGTTATAAAGGTATTACTTGAATATGGTATCGATGTGATCATCCCCAAAGGCCAGTCATGTTGTGGCATAGTTGCTATGGCATCGGGTGATGAAACTACGTTTAGAAAACTAGCAAAAAAAAACCTGAAATTATTGTCAAAATTGAACGCAGATGCGATAATTGTAGCATGTGCAACATGTAAAAGCACTTTACAGCACAAATATCTTTCTTTACTGTTTAATGAGCCAAGTGAATTCCATGACATGGCGGAAAAAGTGGCAGGAAAAACATATGATATTTGTGAGTACTTGATCAATATTCTAAGGATAAGAAATCTCCCCCAAAAGACCCTTAAAAATCCCTCAAAAAAAACCATTGTAACCTATCATGATCCCTGCCATCCAAGACGAGGGCAAATGGGAGGTTCACAAGAACGGGAGTTGATAAATATGATAGACTATGTTACATTAAAAGAAATGCCTATGCTTGGTAGGTGTTGTGGAGGGGGGGGGAGTTTTAACCTTTCATACTATAATCTCTCTGTAAAAATAGGAGAAAAGAGAATAGCCGATATAGAAAAGACCGGAGCTGATATTGTATTAACTCATTGTTCCGGCTGTCATATGCAATTAATCGATATCCTCACACAAAGATCGTCATCCATCCAGGTGAAGCACCCTGTTGATTTATATTTCGAAGCAATAAAGACTTTCTAGATTATTCGGTTAGCAAAAAATCAAGTAATCCTTAAACGTTAAAGGAAATCCTATTAGAAAAGCTTATTTATCAAATAAGCACAAGCACAGTATATGTTCAGGAATGGCCCTTCTGGCAATTTCTGCATAGATATTAGCTAGGTAACATCAAATCAATAGTAAAAGGAGGATAATGTAAGCAAGTTAACACAGAATTACTGAGTTGCTTATTAAAATGTACTATGGGGAGTGTTGTTAAGAAGAGAAAAAAGAAGATACGCAAACATAAATATAAAAAATTAAAAGCACGTATGCGGCATAAAAGGAAGAGATAGTTGGTAAAAGAGCCTGAATAATATTGAGCCATAAAAGACATCAAGATACTCTAAGAGTTTACCTGGTTATAGCTCAGTAGATAATATGATATATGCATATACATCCAGTGGTAAAGGTAGAGGTTTATCGCAATAGAGAGGCTTAATTGAAAATTGGAATGTCTCTTTTGAACAACACATTAAAAGACTGCTTTAGGTATGTCCGACCATGAATAATCTTATTAAAAGGTTATCGAAGGCAAATATTATGACCGAAAGATTAAATTTACATCTAAAAGCAGAGTACGATGTTTCTTTTCATTTAAGCCTGACATAGAGATTGGGCAAAAGAACCAAATACAGATAAATGCCAGTTAACGGAAAATGACGTTCTTCAAGATGAGCATATAGAATGGACTTATACTTGATAAAGAGAGAATGGATTCTTTTCTACTTAAGGAAAAGTTTATTAGAAGCATATTTGGTAATCATATTGGAGGCGTATTGGGCATGCCAATTGAAGGTGAAAGTTTCGAAGCGATTGAGAAGAATTATAGAGAGATTAGAGATATGCTCGATGTAAGGCTTTGACCAGGAACATATACTGACGACACTGAGATGATGCTATCATTGGCTGAGTCCCTTGTCGAAAATAGAGGATTTAATGGACAAGATATGGCTCAACGCTTTGCAAACAATTTCAATGCGGATAGAGGGGGGTATGGAAGTGGTACAATTCAGGCCCTTTTTATTGAATAAGATATGGACTGCCTTGGGAAGAAGTTGGCAAAAGAGTCTTTTGTGGTGGCTCTTTTGACAATGGTTATTCTATGAGGGTGTCACCAATTGGGGCTCTTTACTAATAACAGTCCGGAAAAGCTCTATGAAGTAGCCTATTTATCAAGTCGAATTACTCACAACCATATCCTTGGAATTGAAGGGGCGGCCTTAAAAGAACGTAGCAGTCTCAAAAGCTATAAATCTGAAACCAAACCAAGATATCGATGTAAGGCGATTTATATATGATCTTTTACAATCCACCTCTTTAAAACTGACATATATAAATCGAAACTCAAGGCTACGAAGGCTTCAGATAGATAAAAAGATAGTACTTGAAATGCTTGGGCATGATAGCAGTGCCCCAAATTCTGTTCCAACGGCAATATACTCTTTTTTGACTCATACGTATGATTTCGAAGAAGAAGTAGTCTATGCAATAGGTTTAGATGGTGACACTGATATAATCGGAGCGATGACAGGCGCTATTAGTGGCGGTTTTCATGGGAAGAGCAGGATACCATACAGGTGGCTTGATATTCTTGAAAATGGTAGGAAAAACAGGGATTAACTAGAAATGCTTGCAGTAAAATTATAGGAGATAACGAATGCCAATTTATAAATGGCCTTTTTCACAAGCTGTAATTCCTCTACATGTGAATAAATGACCTGAGGAGTTTCGCTTAACCATTCTCTTTATAAGGGCTCCACAGAACGAGCATATTCCTCTAGGCGGCTAGCATACCACTCGTAGAATGATATAAAAGGAAGCATTATATAGAAGGAGTAAAGAAATGTTCGATAAAATCTGCTCTATGAGGAAAAAATGTAATCCCATAAATCTAGAAAAAACCCTCCTACTAGCCATTGAGATTGCAAGAGAAGGAAGAGAAGGTAAAAAGATAGGGACACTCTTTGTTGTGGGGGATGAAGAGAATGTGTTGGCCAGGTCTAGAAACATGATCTTAGACCCGCTCTATGGTCATCCAAACAATGTAAAGAGGATTGATGATCCTGACATGAGAGAAACAATAAAAGAATTGGCTCAGTTAGATGGGGCCTTTATCGTATCCGCAGATGGTGTCGTGTTATCTGCATGCCGGCATATCAATTCCAGTGCACAGGGTATAGAACTCCCCCTTGGTTTAGGATCCAGGCATGTCGCTGCAGCCTCCATATCCAAAGAGACAGAAGCTGTCTCTTTGGTTGTTTCAGAGAGTTCTGTTGTAAGGATATTCGCTGATGGGAAACTCGTGACAGAAATCATCCCTGAACTCTTTTTGCTAGACAAGGTGAGTGTCCATCTAAAAGAACCCTATATGGAAGAAAAGGTAATGGACTTGAAGGTCTTAACTAAAGAGAATGAATTGTGAGAAAAGTTTGAGTTTAATTAACAGAGATAATTTGAACTATCTATCATGTATTGAACAGTATTTCTTATCCTTGATTAAAAAAGGTGTTTCTCTTTCACCTTTAGACTATCAGATAATCAGATCATGGGAAAAAAGGGGGATACCTTTAAGTATTGCATGCTCAGGGATAAAAAGGGGTATTGAATCCTTTATAAAGGCGAATGGACCTTATAAGCCACTCCCACGGTCAATTAAATACTGTGAAATCCCTGTAGAGAACGAATTTATCAACTACAAAAGAATCAAAATAGGTACCCATTTAAGAGAAGAAGAAGGAATTGATGAGAGAAAGACACTATTAGAAAAGTTAAATGTATTGATAAGTAAAATAGGAAATGTTATCGAGAGTGAAAAGGATGAAGACATGAAGAGATTATATACTACTGTTTATAATAAAGTCCAAAAATTAGGTTCTAGTATAGATAAAAACAGCCTCTTTATCCATTCAAAAATAGAGGAGATAGATAGATATTTTATGTTTGAATTTTATAAATTGATGTGTGAAGAAGAGTTACGTCACCTTCAAGGAGAGACAAAGGAGAAACTGTCACTACTTAAAATCAGGATGAGTAAAGAGGCATATGAAAAGACCTTAGAAAGTCTAATAAATATTGATGCAAAAAAGAGGTATGGTTTATTGGAGATCTCAATCGGAGAATAATCTTGGGAAAAAGGATGTGTAAAAAATGTAGAGAAAAAGGCTTTTTAATACTGAGTAAGGGGAATTTTGCAACTGCAAAAATATGTAAAACGTGTCACACCGTTTGTGATAAGTGCGGAGGAGACGGTATTATATATAGTAAGAGTGAGCGTGGCTATACATATGCTGATAAATGTGAATGCACTATGTTCGAAAGAAGGATTATGCTTTTTAATATGGCTAAGATACCTGCTCAATTCGCTTCAGTGACCCTAGAAGATTTTCAGATTACCCACCATACCCAGGAAGAAGCTCGGACGAATTCGCAAAAGTTTGTTGATTCTTATCCCTTCCATAAAAGAGGGCTTATTTTTATGGGGCCAGTAGGGATTGGGAAGACGCATTTAGCAGTGGGGATTATAAAGAAATTAACATTGGAGAAAGGGTATCAATGTAAGTTCGTTGACTTCTTTCATATCTTATCATCCATAAAAGAGGGGTATTCCGAAAAGAAAACTGAAAAGGAAATAATAGAGCCTTATGTCAAGGTTCCTGTACTGGTTATAGATGAACTGGGCAAGGGGAGAAATAACGTATGGGAAGCAAATATACTCGATCAGATTATATCAAGAAGATATAGTAATACAAATGAGTTAACAACTATTATTACAACGAACTATACCACAAGAAGCGAATCGACCCTGACCAGCACTAGGACCAAGATGAACATTAATCGTTTAATCTCGACAAAAGAAAAGACATATGAGGAAGAGATCTTACGTGAAACTCTGCAAGACAGAGTTGGAGATAGGATTTTTTCAAGATTAGCAGAGATATGCAAGATGATAGAGATGGATGGAAAGGATTTCAGGATGTTGAAGCATAAAGAGGATGAGATATGAAATGCAACTATAAACTCGCTGTATTTGATCTGGATGGTACCTTAACAAAAGAAAGGAGCTTATGGGAGTTCATACACAAAAGTGTCGGGAAATGGTACAATCTCGCCATAAATTATCAGGACCAATTTCTCAACAACGAGATATCCTATGAAGAGTTTTGTAGATTAGATGCACAAATCTGGAAAGGTATGAGCGTTAGAAGGCTAAAAAATATTGTAAAATCTGTACCTTTTTATGATGGCATAGGCTCTTTGACCTCATATCTTAAAAGTTACAATATTAAACTGTCTGTGATATCCTCAGGGCTTTCTATCCTCTCTGATATTGTTAAAAAAAGGTATGGATTTGACTATGCCGTTGCAAATGAACTGATCTATAATAATGGTACATTAGCAGGGGAAGTAAATATAAATGTCTGCTTCGATGAGAAGGCGAAGTGGGTAAAAAAAATTATGCGTAAATATAAAGTAAGAGAAAACGAGGTGATTGCCATAGGTGACAGTATGGGAGACAAAGAAATGTTCGAAATAGCAGGATTTTCGGTAGCATTTAATCCTTCTTGTAATGAATTGGGTCGAATTGTAGATGTTGTTGTCAATGGTAATGATATTTCCGATATCGTTAAGAAGCTTCCTTTTTAGAGTTTTCAAGAAAGTAGACAATACAGTATACGGAGCAATCTAAATGAAAATAAATGAAGATATAATTGAGACATTGGAAAAGGTTACATATGGACTGTATGTACTGACTACGAAGAAGGGAGAAGAGATAAACGGGATGATTGCCTCTTGGGTCTCCCAGGTCTCATATGATCCGCCACTTGTTATGGTGGTTGTGAGGAAGAATAGGTACACACATAAGATGATAGAAGAAACTGGTGTTTTTGCTCTTCATATTCTGGCCAAAGAGGATATCAACTTGGTATCTCGGTTTAAAGGCCCTGATCCTAAAGAAAAATTTAAGGGGTTGAAATGGAGGACGAAAACTACCGGTGCCCCAATACTCGAACAACCTCTTTCGTATATGGACTGTAAATTAACAGACTCAGTAAATACGGGTGATCATACTCTTTTTATAGGGCAAATTATTGAGGCAGGCACCCTTAAAAAAGGTGTACCCCTTACAAGTGTGGATTATGGTAAAGTCTACCTTGGTCAGAGCTGACATACAAAATCCGATAATCATACACGATCAATCCTATCGACGAGTATTTCCTGGTAGAATTCTCCTAGCTGTCTCTTAATGACAACATGAGCATACCTATCATAGGGAGTTGCCTGAAGGTTGACGATAATAATCTTTGCACCATTTTTTAAGGCCAATCCTAGCAAACCAGCTATGGGATGAACGACTAAAGAGGATCCTAAAATTAATAAGAGTGTACAGTTCATCATCAGATCAATGGCCTGTTGATATACATTTGTCGGGAGAGGATTTCCAAATAAACCACATCTGCCTTAATGGTCTTTTTGCAATCATTACAACGAGGTGGCGACTATCCTTTCTCATTTTGTTTTATCAGTATTTCTTCCATCGTATATATTTTTTGCACTTTTTATAAGTACCGCTTCTCAGGTGGGCATTCACCTCAATCACACTCTTCGACCTTGTCTTTTGATGGAGGCTATCGATGTTTTTAGTGATTACTCCTTTTAGTATCCCTTTCTTTTCTAATAAAGCCAAGAATTTGTGGGGGATAGCAGGTTCTTCAAGCCATATGTTTGTAAAGAGTTTTCGGCCGAGTTTGTATACGGCCTTTGGGCGAAGCCTAAAACCCCATCTTGTAAAGAAGATCGGAATCATCTTTGACCAAAGCCAACTTTCTGGACTTCTGAAATCCGGTATGCCTGACTCTGTACTTACCCCTGTACCTGTCAAGGCCACAAGATTCTCGGAATTGACTATTGAGTTGGCTACTTCGTTTATTTTGTCTTTATCCATTTATCAAAATAATTCGCCTCGAAAAGTTCGTTTTTTAGTTTTTTCTTGACTCTTCTTTATTTTCTTAAGATATTTTCTTTTGTCAACACTTTTAAAGTATGGCTTTGAGGAATATAATGAAGCCTTTAAAGAAGAGCAAAGGTATCGGAATATGATTCCCACAAAGGAAGAATGCTTGAAATTAATGAGAAAGTATAAGATGTTAGAGCATATTTTTCACCATAGTCTTTTGGTGAACAGTGTTGCTCTTTTTTTGTCTGAAGAATTGAACAGGCGGGGAGAAAATATAAACCTGTTAAAAGTTCAAGCTGGGGCTTGTCTTCATGATATCATGAAGACAAGGAGTATAAAAACAGGAGAAGATCATGCGAAAACAGGAAGTGTCCTGTTGAAGATATTGGGCTACGATTCAATTAGTGAAATCGTCAGGCAACATGTAATAATCAATGATACCGTAAATCTGCCTTTCGTATCAGAGATTGAGGTTGTCTATTATGCTGATAAAAGGGTGAGGCATGAAGAGGTTGTAACCCTAGAAGAAAGGTTTGATGATCTTATCAAAAGGTATGCTTCCACTAATGAAAAAAAAAGGGCTATAAAGCTCTTGGAGAAGATGTCCATGGAATTAGAGAAAAAGATATTCTCGAGATTGGATATAAGCCCGGATTTCCTTTTGGCAATACATTGAGTCATAAAACATTCCTTTGAGAGTTATTGATTGTGGTTGTCTTCACTTTTTACGCTGGAATAGGTATGCCCGTCTTTGTTGCAATAAAGATTTCATTCGATTTATGGATGAAATCAACAGCAATTTTGAGCTCATCTGCTTATTCTTTCACCCCTTGTCCTTCTGATATCTCAGCCCATTTTCTATATTCTTTACAGTGATCTTCATTGTGTTGGATCTAATACTCCAAAAGTACAGGAAGTCTTTCCATATCCTTTGCCTTTCCAATCCTTCGTTTAATCGTTTAATAATATTCAATGTATTACTGAATTTAGTTAGATCAAATGTAACGAGCCCCTGTTGGTTTTTCTGATTTTATCTTTCAATTCGTATAGCTCAGAAGAATGATTTAAAGATAATTAAGAGATCAGACGATGTATTGAATTAAAGGATCATTCTATTAATTGAAAGGATTGACAAAGCCATATATAGCTTTTGCCTCTAATCTAAAAAACCCTTGTTTTTGGCTATATATACATGATAGAATTTAATAAGTTTCATACAAAACCCTTTCAATATCAAGGCGAAATATGCTTGCAAAGATTATAAGTGGAGCCATCTTAGGAGTTAATGCATATAAGGTTGAAGTAGAGGTAGATATAGCCTTGGGATTGCCTTCTTTTTCTACTGTTGGCCTCCCAGAAGGCGCTGTAAGAGAAAGTAAAGAACGAGTGAGGTCTGCTGTTAAGAACTCTGGTTTTGAATTTCCTTCAAAGAAGATTACAGTAAATCTTGCCCCAGCGGATATTAAAAAAGAGGGGGCAGCGTTTGATCTGCCGATAGCTATAGGAATCCTGGCTGCCACTGGTTTGGTTCGTGATACGAAATTGTCCGATTATATGATACTAGGTGAACTGTCTTTGGATGGAAGGATAAAGCCGATTAAAGGCTCTCTCCCGATAGCAGTTGCAACGAAAGAGATCGGCTTAAAAGGGATGATAATACCTCGGGCCAATGTCAGGGAAGCGGGGGTAGTAAAGGAAATAGATGTATTAGCTGCTGAGACTCTTGCCGATATAGTTGGTTTTTTTAATAATACTGTGTCTATTGAATCATCTTCTATTGATCTGGAGGATATATTCAAGGATAAAATTACATATCCGGTAGACTTCAATGAAGTAAAGGGACAGGAATATACAAAAAGGGCCTTAGAAATTGCAGCTTCCGGTGGACATAATGTAATTATGATAGGCCCCCCTGGCTCTGGAAAGACAATGCTTGCCAGAAGAATTCCGACTGTTTTACCAAATATGTCTTTTAAAGAGGCAATTGAGACAACCAAGATACACAGTGTGATGGGTCTGCTTAATAGTGATAGTACTTTGATCGTTACAAGGCCTTTCCGCTCCCCCCACCACACTATTTCCGATGCTGGATTGATCGGAGGTGGACAGATTCCCAAACCCGGAGAAGTGAGTCTTTCTCATAATGGAGTTCTCTTTCTCGATGAACTGCCAGAGTTTAAGAAGAACGTACTAGAGGTCATGCGTCAGCCAATGGAAGATGGGAAAGTTACAATTTCAAGAGCTGTAACTTCTCTTACCTATCCTGCACATATTATGCTTGTCGCTGCGATGAATCCATGTCCATGCGGGTTTTATACTGACCTCCGGCATGAATGTTGCTGCACTATCCCTCAAATCCAAAAATATAAGGCAAAGATATCAGGGCCTTTATTGGATCGGATTGATATTCATGTAGAAGTTCCGTCATTGAGGTATAAGGACCTTTCTGACGAGAGATCAGGGGAATCTTCTGAAATTATTAAGGAAAGAGTGAACCATGCCAGAAATATTCAAAAGGAACGATTTCAAAAAAAGAACATACACTGTAATGCCCAGATGAAACCCCGTCATATTAAAATATATTGCCAAATCGGTGAAGAATCAAAGCGGTTATTAGAAAATGCGATTGATAGATTGGGGCTGAGTGCCAGGGCATATATGCGCATTCTAAAGGTCTCACGAACCATAGCAGACCTCGAAGGTGAACGGGAGATTACTCCATACCATATATCCGAGGCAATTCAATATCGGAGTCTGGACAGAAATCCCTTTCAGTGATATATGCAATTCATCACGAGCTGAATCAAGCTGAGGGTATTTCCCCTGAAGATATTACTCTTTTTCATAACTTTTGTGTAGAGCCATTTATATACTTTAAAAAAAGAGAAGATGAAATCCATAAAAGCAAATTATTCTGTAAGAGAATGAAGTTTAAACGAAATAAAAGAAATAGAAATATACGCTTTATAAAATTAATCTCTTTGACCTCCCTTATTTTTTTTGTTGTTTCAATATTTTCTTCTGCCGGGATATATTTTTATTTCAGTCGTAATCTGCCGGATCTCTCTTTGTTGAAAAATTACCATCCGAATATTACAACAAAGGTCTATTCTGATCAGGGAGAAATAATCGGCGAATTTTATCTCGAGAAACGCATCGTAGTCCCTCTTTCAAGGATTCCAAAAATCTTGATTCAAGCTTTTGTCTCTGCTGAAGACAGGCGTTTCTATGAGCATAGTGGTATAAATTTTTTGAGTATAATGAGAGCCTTTTTTAAAAACATAAAGGCAGGTAAAATTGTCCAAGGTGGCAGCACAATCACGCAGCAGGTAACCAAATATTTTTTACTTTCACCAGAAAGGCGCTTTTCGAGAAAGATAAAAGAAGTTATACTAGCTTACCGAATAGAGAACCAGCTTTCAAAAGAAGATATCCTCTATCTCTATCTGAACCAGATTTATTTGGGACATGGCGCGTATGGGGTTGAATCAGCAGCTTTGAACTATTTCGGAAAGCACGTTGAAGATCTAAATCTGGCTGAGAGTTCTTTGCTTGCAGGACTCCCGCGGGCTCCTAATAAATACTCACCACTTAGCGGCGATCCAAAGACAGCAAAAAAACGCCAGGCATATGTATTACAACGATTGCTTGATGATGGCCATATTGATTCTGAACAGGTAGCTACGGCTTTAAAAACTCCCTTAGAAATAAAGGGCAAGGATACCAGACAGATAATAAAGGCCCCATACTTTACTGAGCATGTTCGTAGGTACATCGAAAGAAAATACGGAAGCGATTCTTTATATAAAGAAGGGTTACAGATATATACAACGGTTAATCTTGATATGCAAAATGCCGCTCAAATCGCTTTAAAATCAGGAATTATAGAATTGGAAGAAAGACAGAAATATCAAGAGGCTGAAACTGCACTGGAGGTTCAAGGAGCGCTGATTTGCATGGATACATTTACAGGGCATGTTAAAGCAATGGTAGGGGGGAAAGACTTTTATAAAAGCCAGTTTAACAGGGCTATTCAAGCAAAAAGGCAAGCAGGGTCAGCTTATAAACCCATTATATATTCAGCTGCTTTGGATAAGGGGTTTACACCTGCAACTATTATTGTCGATTCTCCGATTATCTATGACGAGCCGGAAAAAGATGAGACATGGAAACCGAGGAACTTTGGAAGGAAATTTTATGGGCCTATTACTTTTAGAGATGCATTAGCTAAGTCCAGAAATGTGGTCACCGTAAAGATCCTTAGGGATATCAAGATAGACTACGCTGCCGATTACGCAAGGAAACTAGGTGTTACAACCCCAATTAACATGGATCTTACTATGGCCCTTGGTTCTTCCAGCATCTCGCTTTTAGATTTAACTAGGGTTTATGGCGTCTTTAATGCCCAGGGGAAAAGGATTGAACCTATCTTTATAACCAGGATTTTAGATCGTAGTGGAAAAACAATAGAAGAGAATATTCCGCAAGCGGAAAAGGTCATCAGTGAACAGACTGCATATATCATAACAAATCTTTTAAAAGGTGTTGTACAAAGAGGTACGGGTTGGAGAGCAAAGGCCCTTGGTAGGCCATGTGCGGGCAAAACCGGGACTACAAACAATCAGGTAGATGCCTGGTTCATAGGTTTTACACCAGATTTAATTGCAGGATGCTGGGTAGGTTTCGACGATTATCGTGGATTAGGGGATAATGAGACCGGTTCACGGGCAGCCCTGCCAATATGGCTAAAATTTATGAAACAGGCCTTGAAAGAAAGTGCAACAAGAGACTTCCCAATCCCAAAAGGTATCGTATTTGTAAAGATTGACCAAAAGACGGGCCTTCTTGCAACTCTCGAATCGACTCATACTCTATTTGAATCGTTCAAAGAAGGAACAGAGCCACAAGAATTTGCTAATACACCAGTAAAAATGGATGTAGTTGATTTTTTCAGGCTTGATGCAGAGTGAAAATCAGCTAGATATCCATTTAGAAATGGGCAATTTAGTTCAAGATTAGAGAAGGTAAATGTTTTAACAACTTGAATATATTGATATATTTCGAGCATTAAAACTGAACCTAGCACAGAGTTGGACAAAAGGGCCATTTATGGATGCACAGCTATAACCCAAAACTACAAAGCACGCTGAATTTCCCTTGATGCAAATTCAGCACCTTTCTCCATCGCTCTGGAATTATTTATAATAAAATTTGAAGGGCGGTTTGGAAATATCTCGGGCAGCGATTTAATCGTCAAATCAAGTGATACTATCCTGGTCTTTTCAATAAATGCTCCTAAAGCAACCATATTCGCCATCTGAGTATTCCCCAAATCCTTTGCTATAGTGTTAGCGGGAAGCAGTATTTTATCTAAGTCTTTTCGGATAGTCTTCTTTGGATCTATTAAAGATGAATTGATCAGTAAAAAACCATTCTCTTTGACCATTGGTTCGTATTTGATGAGGGAAGGTTCATTCATCACGATTGTACTGAACGGGTGACCTGTTATAGGAGATCCTATCTCTTCTGAAGAAACGATCACAGTACAGTTTGCAGTGCCCCCTCTCATTTCGACTCCATAAGAAGGCATCCAAGTAACGTTCTTCCCCTCTTTCATAGCTATCAATGCAAGAAAGTCAGCCATTAACATGATTCCTTGCCCGCCAAAACCTGCCATTATAACATCATAGTACATATTGTTTACCATTTAGCTGTTGAAGTTCTTCTCTTTTTTTTCTTTGAAAACACCCAAAGGAAAGTAAGGAATCATCTCTCTTTCAACCCTCTTTTGCCCTTCTAAGGGCTTAACACGCCAATTCGTGTGACAGGCTGATAAGAGTTCCACAAAACTAAGACCCATACCTTCTATCTGCATTTTAAAGGCCTTTTTAACAGCCTTTTTAGCCTTAAGAACCTCCTTGGCATTATGCATAGAAACTCTGGTAGAATAGGCAACCCCTTCTAATGTGGCGAGCAACTCGGCCATTTTGATAGGGTAACCATCGTTCGTAAAGTTTCTTCCATAAGGGGTTGTGGTAGTCTTTTGCCCCAATAAAGTAGTCGGGGCCATCTGGCCACCTGTCATCCCGTATACAGTGTTATTGATAAATATTACTGTAATACTCTCCCCCCTGTTTGCAGTGTGGATTATCTCTGAAGTACCAATCGATGCTAAATCACCATCACCTTGATATGTAAATACAACCTTATTAGGGTGCACCCTTTTTATTCCTGTAGCAACAGCAGGGGCACGACCATGAGGGGCCTCAATGGCATCTACAGCAAAATAATCATACATAAAGACTGCACATCCCACGCCGCTAACTCCGATGGTCTTTTCTTGAATCCCAAAGTGGTCAATGGCCTCTGCTACTAATCTGTGAGCAGTCCCATGGGTACATCCAGGACAGAAATGGGTCTGACAGTCGACCAGGCTCTTCGGCCTACTAAAAACCTTCTTCATCGAGCATCACCTTTATCTCTTTTAAAATTTCTTCTGGGGTGGGAATCCCTCCTCCAGGACGACCATAAAATCCAAGTTTTATCCCATTCTCAATAGAGAGTTTAACATCTTCAAGCATCTGACCTGTATTCATCTCGACTACCAATAGCCTGGGAATTTTTTTGGCTGTTTCTCTAATAATCGAAGTTGGAAAGGGGAATAGGGTAATCGGACGGATCAGGCCCACCTTAATCCCCTCTTTTCTCGCCATTTGTATAGAGGTCTTGACGATTCGAGAAACCGTACCAAATGCCACTACAAAGATCTCACAATCCTCCAGTCCTTTTTTTTCAAATATGACTTCCTCTTCCCTTATGCAGTCATATTTTTTCTTTAACTCTAGGTTATGGGCTTCCTGCTCTCCATCCGAGAGATACAGTGTCTTAAGAAACTGTGGTTTTCTCTCTTTTGCACCATCTAATGCCCAAGGCTTGGATTCTAGGATTATATCTTTTCCCTCTTCTAGGGCAACCGGCTCTTTCATCTGTCCTAGTATAGCATCACAGAGAATCATCGCAGGATTACGGTATTTGTCAGAGAGTTCGAATGCCTTGATCGCCATATCATACATCTCTTGAACGGATGCAGGGGCAAGCACAATATTGAAATAGTCCCCATGTCCGCCTCCTCTAGTCGCCTGAAAATAGTCACCCTGAGTAGAGGCAATGCCTCCTAAACCAGGTCCGACTCTCATAACATTTACGACTAACGCTGGAAGCTCACTTCCCGCCATGTATGACATACCTTCTTGCATTAATGAGATACCAGGGCCTGAAGAAGACGTCATAACCCTTGCACCTGCTGCAGATGCTCCTAGCACCATATTTATAGAGGCTATTTCACTTTCAGCCTGAATAAAGATTCCACCTATCTTTGGTAATTCTCCGGACAGGTATTCTGGTATGTCATTTTGTGGTGTAATCGGATAACCAAAATAGTATCTGCACCCTGCGGTTATAGCACCTTTCGCTAGAGCAATATTCCCTTTAAGAAGCACTTTTTCTACCATACAAACTTATCCTTTCACTACTTATATACTTCAATGGCCACATCCGGACAGACTTCAGCACAAAGTGTACAACCCGTACAATTATCATTATCCACTATTACAGCAGGAAAGTATCCTTGAATATTCAGTTCTTTGTCAATCATTATAATTTTTTTTGGACAAGCTTCAATACAGAAACCACAACCTTTGCATTTATCTCTATATATAATTATATTAGCCACAATACTTTATCCGTACCCTCCAATTTGTTGTTAAGTCCTTTTCTATATGTGCTGTGATTCTTCCTACCATAAAGTAAAACAGATTGTCAATTTTTTTTACAACTGTGAACAAATTAAAAGTCTCAATTAAGGCCTGATGAATAAGCGTTAATGTGTTGATAGGTTGGCCGAAAGTGCAAGCAATTTTGCATGTTTCTTCAAAAACCCTTGCACCAATCGGCGGAAAAATCATGTACAGACGCTCAGAAAAGCAACTTGAATTTGAAAACTTCACATTAC
>JAXHVA010000089.1:0-17218 GCA_034189035.1 Thermodesulfobacteriota bacterium | reverse complement strand
CTGTCTTGAACGATGTAGGCGTTGCTAACTGCTTGTTTTTTAATTCATTATTGTTGTATTGACTAGAACAGGATTTCGGCGAACTATTCATTCAGTAGCGGTGCGAAAATCGCTGTTAAACTTTTTTCCTATGAAAAGTATTATTAAGCATATCCTTAATTTTTTTACTCCTTTTATTTATAAACATATTAGAATTGTTGCGATCCAGTTAATTTTGCCAGTAGTAATGTATCATTAGGAGACTAGCATTTAGAATTCTTAACTATTGATGCCTGTAGTGTAGTTCCATCTCCGATTGAAAGACCATATTGGGCTAGCAGTTGATGGGATGCCTTCCATAAATTGTATCAACTTTTGAGTTTCAGAACAACCGGCTGGTATGTTGTTAGAGTTAAAGAAAAATATGCTCAGAATTTATGAAGTGGTCATAAGTATATTGATGCCTGGTTTAATGCTGCAAACTCGACGAGATCAGGAGTTTATCCGCGTTATTATGCAGTTACCTGGGCCTATCCACAAGGGAGTCATCCAGGAGCTGCTAATGATAATTACTACACTCAGGTTTCTTATCCGCTATATGATCAGAGTATTCTTGCTATTGACTTATTAATATTAATTAAAAAATAGGAGAATGTAAAACCAGTTTTCGAAGATATCTATAAACCTATAGAGAACCTTTTTGATTACATGGGAGAGTAAATTCACATAAGCATGGCTCACAGTGAAGCTGAATTATACCTTTACAAATTTTCCACTGTTACGATTAACGGAAAAGACAAAAATTTGGTTTCGGATAAATATGCGGTTGAGCTCTCTTATGACTTTTTAGAAAGAGCTGGCTTAATGCTAGAAAATTTTAATGCATTAAAAAAAGATCATATAGGCGGAAAGGGGGTAAATAATAGCAAAATTCCAGAGAAAAAGGAGTTGTTGTTTATTTATTATAGAGAACTCTATGGTTTGAGAGTTAAGGTTAAATCCCTTAAAATTATGCCTTTGTTTTTATCTTTTTATACTAAAAAGCATGCCCAATTGTATTGTCGCTGTCCCTAACTGTGTAGTACATACAGAATTTTCTATATCTACCTTCCTTTACAGCTCTATAGTCTTATGGTAGGTCGGAAATTACTGAATAACAGAGCTTATAAAATCTAAAGTCTCCTGAATATCAACCCGATAGTTGAAGCCGGAAGCCACACAGACCGCATCACCCCAAGAGGTAATACCTACTAGTATTTGAATTCCATTTGGTTCTGTCCAAAAGGCAGGTCCGCCTGAATCTCCGTAACATGTCCCTCCATCACCTGTGGCCTGCTTTTGCGAAAGCCTCAGCCATGATTTCAGTAACGTCTGGTACTCAGACTCGGCAAACCGGCGACGACTATCATAGATAATTACAGGAGGTGGCCATTCCAATGCCCCACCATAGCCTACAACAATTAATTTTGCTCCTTTAGATCCTTGACGCAGTTTATTCTCGTCTCTCAGTTCGTCAAGGAACCCCTCATTTGGCAAAACAGCGGGAGAAATATCCATCACAGGCTCTTCCAAGATCAACACGCCCACATCATGTATATTTGACCTAGGACGGAAGTCATTATATTCAGGGTGGGTTGATATTGCCTCTACTTTAATCCATCTTGCACCCTCTGTATAAGGATCAAAATCAAAACAAACATAGACTTCAATCTCATCTGCATCAAGAAGAGGTTCCAAGGAACTTGTGCAATGCCCTGCACTCAGGACGACAGACTCGTGAATCAATGTGCCTGAGCAGACAGGGAATACACCTGTTTCAGGAACAGAGACTATGAGGACCCCGACATTTGAGTAAATGTTTTCAGTATCCTCATTTCCCCAAGTAATAGCAAAACCCGGAGTTGTCCATGTAGTTAAGATGTAAAATAATAACATTCCATACAATAGAAATTTCGTCAACCCTCGATTAGAAAACATGCAGCTATTCATTGTTTTTTCTCCTTTCATTAAAAAAGAAAAAATATAATAGGACCAGCGACAATAGTGTTCGGTATCTTTATTGCTGCCTTTAAGCCACTCCAATATAAAGTAGGAAAATACCTCTATTTTCGCTACATTATTTGGCATGTTTTGATATTTTTAGCCAAACTTAAAAAACAGATGGAGAAACCAAGAGTCAATAAAATTCTTTTCTCGTTTCTATAGGTTATGTCCAAATTGTTCTATGATTTTGAATTCGTGCAAATTCCATACCGAACAGTTTGGCCGATTTTGTGACATCGGCTTTTTTATTGACAGTCCATAATGTTTGGAGTAGATAATTATACAAAGAGTGTTGAAGGGCTGTTAGGTTGAAAGTTTCTGATAGTATCGTGAAGTGGTTTTAATCAATAAATAAACGCCCTTTTCTCAATTTTGTTATATTGTGCCGAATTTTGTCTTTGCAAATCGAGGTAAAGTTGGAACCATATAAAGATGAACATCCGTTGGGATTCCTCTTTCATCCTAAATCCATCGCTATTGTAGGGATTTCTACCGACCCATATGATATGAGTCGAGAGAGGTTTTTGAGGCCTCTTCTCGATTTTGAATTTTCCGGTCAAATCTATCTTGTAAATCGTAAAGGCGGTGAAATTAATGGGTTAAAAGTATATCCTAGTATCGAAGAAATACCAGAAAAAGTAGACTTTGTTATTGTTAGTGTGCCTGCCAAGTTCAGCGTATCAATCATCCGGGACTGTATTGCTAAGGGAGTAAAAGCAGTAGCAATTTACAGTGCGGGCTTTAGCGAGCTAGGAACTGATGAAGGCAAGGCCATAGAAGTGGAAATAGTCCAGGTTGCCCGTAAGGGAGGGCTCCGAATTATTGGGCCAAATTGTATGGGTCTTTACTGTGCTAATAGTCGGCTGACTTACAGGGCAGAATACCCAAAAGAGAGCGGACCAGTCGCCTTTCTCTCGCAAAGCGGTGGGAATACCACAGACCTGGTTCAGATGGCGGCGCCACGGGGGAGTTCATTTCAGCAAAATAATAAGCTACGGCAATGCTTGTGATCTTGATGAATGCGAATTTTTAGACTATCTTACCCATGACTCAGAGACCGAAATCATCTGTATATATATCGAGGGGGTAAAAGATGGAAGGCGATTTATTCGGCTGCTGGGTGATGCGGCGAGAGCAAAACCGGTAATCTTGCTTAAGGGGGGATCCAGTGAAGCTGGAGGCAGAGCTGCAGCTGGTCATACAGGAGCCCTTGCCGGTGATGAAACTACCTGGAATAGTCTCTGCAAACAGCTTGGCGTAATTCGAGTTTACAGCCTGGAAGAAATAGTGGATATCATAGTGACATTTTTATTTCTTTCTCTTCCTCAAGGGAGAAAAGTGGCTCTTATTGGTATGGGTGGTGGGGCCAGCGTCTTAGCTACTGACGCCTGTACTGGTGGCAATGGGTTAACACTTCCCCCCCCCTACCAGAAGAATTAAAAGAGCAATTACTTCGGTTCAACCCTCTCGCGGGCAGCATCTTAAATAATCCTATAGACGTACCGTCGATTCTGCAAGAGTCTAAATTTAAGGAGACGGTTATGACAATATCTTCCTGGGAGGATATTGACATAGTAGTCACTTTTCTCTTGTCACCTGATATATTTCCATCATATTTGAGGGTATGACCAGGTGGTCAAGATCATACAGCAATCAAGTAAGGCCTGTTCAAAGCCGATAGCTATTGTACTCCAACCTGCAAACAATCCTAAAACATTCAAAGAGATGTTTCTTGCCCAGGAAAGTCTTACCTCCTGCGGATTCCCTGTCTATCCAACGATTCCGCGCGCGGCCAATGCTATAAACAAGTTTCTTTCCTATCACCAATGGCACCAACATGGCCACTATTAGAGGTCTTGCCTGGGGACATATAAAGAAGGTATAATAAGCGGCTTAAACCTAGTTAATCATTTAAGCCTATACAGCTGACATGACCTTCTATCATCACTCGTCCTGACTTTTAAGGTCGTTCAGAGGTACATCGAGATTATGTCTTTTAATATAATTATTGTATGCCTTTGCTGCTTCCGATTCTGTTTCAAAACTCCCCAAAAGATTGAAGCGAGCACAACTCCTGTTTACCCGTGCAACCCACCTCTTAGGTTCCGGTTTTTCACTATCATAATATACTCCATTATATCTATTCGATTTCATCAAGTCCAGGGTAGGCCATTTTTTCACTTCTGCGTTCTCCTTCTTCTCAAAAGAATTTTGACAAGACGAATCGTGATTTGGGCTTTAGTCAACCAGTTAATAACTTAAGGCCAATAAAACATATAAGAGGAATTAGAGATTTTAGGATGCATTCGAACGATCCTCTTTCCCAATTTCTATGACACGCCTTTGAATATCCTCAAGTGGAGTATGAGGATGAAAGACCTCCTTTACTCCAAGGTCTTTTAAGAGTGAGACTTCTTTTTTTGGAATAATACCTCCAACAACAACAGGGACATCATCTATCCCATTCTCCCTTAACCTATCGAAGAGCAAAGGTACTAAGACCTTTGGGGAACCTTGCATAATACGATAGCCAATAATATCCACGTCTTCATCCAATGCGATTTTTGCTATCTGTCGAGGCGTCATCCAATCGCCCATAATTACTTCTAACCCCGCATTTCGCAAGGCTTCTGCTACCACATAATACCCTCGCTTATGAAGAGGATCATCTCTACTTAAAAGTAATCTTATTTCAGTTTTCATGGTGGGTCTCCTTTAATTATTTATCCAAGCATATACATGCCCAGTTCTTGATCCTTACCCTCTGCTTCTTTTCGAACGCTATATATCTCCCCCTGGGTAACCCCCATCTTGACTGCTTTGACAAGGGCAGGAACTGCATTTTCAGTGCTTTTAAAGGCATCATAGAGTATTTTCTTTGCTTCCTCTACCCTTTTATGATCCCTTTCCTGTCTGAATTTATTCAATCGCGCAATCTGTTTATCCCGTATTGACGGGTCATACACATAGAGGGCTTCAAATTCTGCATGCTCTTGTAGGGTCTCAAATGCCTGCATCTGAAGATCCACTTCTTCTGCGAATGCATTCACACCGATAAGTATGTCGTTTCCTTTGTCAAACTCTCTTTGGTTTATAGAGGCCTCTTTTCTGACCTCATCTTCCATCCAGGTCCAGGCCTCGTAAGCCCCCCCTTTAGCATTTATGGTATCGATGAGGACTTCAGCTTCCTCCTCCAGCTTTTTGGTAAGCCACTCCACATAGTAGGAACCTGCTATAGGATCAATCACAGATGTAATACCCGTCTCATGTGCAATGATCTGCATTGTTTTCAATGATAGCTGAACAGAAAACTCAGTGGGGCATGCTAGCGTCTCATCAAAAGAATTGACATGGAGGGACTGAACGCCGCCAATAATGGCAGGCAGGGCATAGATTGTACTCCGAATGATATTGTTGAAAGGTTGCTGACCTGTGAGGGTCGGTGCGTATGTCTGACAATGTGCCCTCCATTGCCAGGATTTTGGATTTTTTGCATTGCAGCGTTCCCTCATGGTTCTGGCCCA
The DNA here is from genome assembly GCA_034189035.1 of Thermodesulfobacteriota bacterium. Taxonomy (GTDB): domain Bacteria; phylum Desulfobacterota; class UBA8473; order UBA8473; family UBA8473; genus JAUXFK01. The sequence goes on along the minus strand of JAXHVA010000089.1, from coordinate 11,672 downwards.
TACTTTTCTCATGGCACGGAATTTGGCTATCTCTTCAAAGAAATCAGGGCATGAGTTAACAAACCATGATATCCTCGGAGCGATTTCGTCAACCCCTATCCCTTTGGGTGCTACAGCTTCAACTGCAGCCATGCCCATAGCACAGCCAAACGCTATCTCTTGAACAGCATTGCAACCTGCTTCCCTTACATTTCGGACATCGATGTAGCCGGAATGGAATAGAGGCATGTTCTTGTGGCAATATTCTATGATCTCTATGCAGTCTCTGTCAGGTCTTAGGCTATTAGACATGCTCCCCCGAAGTTCTCGGGGGTCTATGTCCTGCTTTTCTGCTATAGCTATATACATAGCCAGTGTTGTTGTACTTCCGCTAATCAGATGAACGGATATCTTTCGAAGATCGATTCCGTCAAAGAGGGTCTCCATATCCGCTAGTGTATCTGCTGCAAGACTATCTTTACCGGCGAACCCCAGTGTCATCTCATCATCAACGTCAGGGCTCCATCCGTGTGGTGCCCCAACCACAGCAACAGCTCGAGCCCCCAAAGAGAACAGGTATTTCCACCTCTTGTTTGTCTCTTCAGCGGTTCCTATGCCTGTAACCTGTCTCATGTTGAAGGGATTACCCGGGCGGGACAGGTAACCTGCTGGAAATATGCCTCGGGTGTATGGATATTGTCCAGGATATGAGAGGTCTTTCTTTAAATCAATCCCGGCGATATCCGATGGGGTATAAAGTGGTTTTACCTTGATTCCAGAATTCGTGATGTAGTGTTTCTTGCTATTTGGAATCCTATCCAATATTCTGCTAAACTCCTCTTCATATCTTCTGTTTAACTGGTCTATTTCATTGAGAAAATCCTCTTTGTACATGTCCTTCTCCTTTCACATTCTTTTAAGAAAATTATACCGTTTTTGTGTTATGAAATAGAAAGCCATCATCAAGCTTTGACGACGGTCAAATTTTAATACATGTATTGTCTGAGTGTCGAAGTGAGCGTTAAGAAAGAAGAAGGAAGATGGGGGGTACACGGATTAAAATTTGATTGTCGCTTCATGCAACTCTCTTTAAAAAGCTAAACTGTTACTGAAAGCATATGTTACTTATATGATTTTATCACTTCTCAGCTTATCCAAGTACTCGTCACTGTAACCATTAATCCCCTTCAGGATACTGTATGTGTGCTCTCCGAGTTTAGGGGCGATGAGATTATTGTTTATCTCTGCCTGGCTGAATTGGATAGGAAAACCAGGGATACGTATTTTGCCCATCTCCGGATGATCGAAATCAACGATGTAACCGTTTTCTCTCATCTGGATTTCATCAACAGCTTCAACAGAGGTGTTTACTGAACATATAATAAGATTCTTCTCTTTAAACAGTTCCAACCATTCGTCTCTTTCCCTGCTTAAAAAGGCCTTATTAAAGACAGCTACGAGTTTTTCAGAGTTTTGCATCCGAGTTTCCCTGTCTTTAAAATCTGGATGATGTATCAGCTCAGGATGACCGATGATCTCGCATATGACCTGCCAGTTGTCAGACTTTGGATGATCCGTTAGTACAAGCCACTTCCCATCTTTACAACAGTAATAATTACGTAGTGGGTCGGCACTGGCCTGTTCGTGTCTCGGCACATCTTTGCCTGTAAGCAAGGCTGTCAGGTTATTCATATACATCATATAAGAGACTGCACTGAGTATGGACACTTCGACTTTCTGGCCGATACCAAAGCGCTCCCGCATCAACAGGGCGATAATAACCTGGTAGCTCGCCATGATTGCGGTTGTCTGATCCGCAATTGCGAACTGAGCCAATCCCGGAGATGTACTCGGCTCACCCAGGCTATACATCAAGCCCGCTCTCCCTTGTCCCTGAAAATCAAATCCGCCTTGATCCGCATCAGGCCCCTTAGGTCCATAACTCGATACAGTTGCATAGATCAAAGAAGGATTCATCTCTGATAGGGTCGGATAATCCATCTTCACTTTTTCGACAGTGCTTGAACGTATATTGGTAAAGAAGACATCGGACTTCTCTACCAGGTCATAAGCGAGTTGTCTCCCCTCACTATGAGCCAAATCGATCGTCACGCTCTTTTTCCCGCGGTTTGCAGCTTGAAAGAACATGTTACTGCTCGCACCCAGGGTAAAGTCGATGTTTTTGTATTGGAAGACCTGCCGTATTGGATCTCCTGTTCCTGGTTTTTCAATCTTTATGACCTCAGCTCCCATATCAGAGAGTATGGCCGGCCCCCCTGGACCCGCATGAAATATACCCCATTCCAATACTCGTATACCTTCTAATGGCTTTTGCATTGTGGTAGTTACCTCCTGAACATGAATTTGAAAGAGAATAGAAAGTTCACTTCAACAGTATTCTTATCTCACTGCCTTTATTCAATCCGAGCAACGCTTTAGCGTTCTGATCTCTTTTTGATATCTCCAGATAACCGGAGCTTCCGAATATAGCTAGAATCTCTCCTTGTTTTACCTCGCAATATGAATCCTGAACCTCATCGATCATCTGATCACCGATCCATATAGTATACTTATCCCTCCCAATCGATTCTGTAAAGAGTACCTCAGATATATTCGATATAAGGTTCCCGAACCGATCAATGTGAATAATAGTACCGGTGATTATCCCTTCTTCAACCTCTGGCTGGGGCAGACTGACCTGAATAAGATCTTTACATACAGGGCCGAAGTCCTCCAGGGGCGTCCCTAAAGAAAGATACGCTGCCACCGGAGCAAATATATCCCTGCCGTGGAAAGTATTGCTTATGTTCGACAGAAAGTATCTATTATTATTTAATCTAACAACCCGCCTTATCCTACCGATTTCATATATGAAAGAGAAAACACCATTATCCGGGCCAATAAAGAAATGGTTCTCTCCCTCGATAGCAACTGCCTGTCTCTTGCTCCCCACTCCTGGATCAACCACCACTAGATGTATAGACCGATCTGGGAAATAATCGTATGAGTTCTTCAATACGAAACTAGCCTCAAGGATATCCTGAGCTGAGATTTCGTGGGAGATATCGATGAATCGTACGTCGGGATTTATCTTTAAGATTACACCTTTCATTACCCCAACATACCCATCCTTGGTTCCAAAGTCTGTAATGAATGTTATAATAGACCTTCGCATAAATCAGCTATTCGTTTTGTCCTATCTCTTTAAGTACTTTATCTATTCCAAATATATCATCAATTATAAAATCAAAATCTTTGCACTTCTCATCTCCAATGAGAACCGTTGTCATGCCCAGTTCCTTAGCTGGATAAAGGTTTTTTGCTAAATCTTCCACGATTAAACACTCTGTAGCATCAACCCCTAAAGCATCTAACAGCCTTTGATAGGACAAAATATTTGGTTTAGCAATATAATTCATAAACCGAATATCAAATATCCGTGAAAAATAACTGGTCACTCCCAGTGCATTGAGAACCCTTAACGCATGGCTAAAAGAGCCATTGGTAAAAATAACCTTATCTATCACTATCTGTTCAAATAGGCTACCTAATTCAGGGTTTGTTGATAATATATCTTCGACGCAGATATCATGAACAAAACTCAAATAATCATCAGGATCGATATTGTGATAAACCATCAGCCCCGCCAGGGTCGTGCCATATTCATCCATATACTTTAACCGAAGGATTTCAATTGCATCATAATCCAAACCCAACTTCATTCGCATATACGCATTGATCCTATTATCCACCAGAGAAAACAGTCCTACTTCCCTCGGATATATCGTATTATCGAGATCAAAGATGATTCTTCTCATTGAATCGTTCCATTTTCAATCAAAAAAAACCCTTTATGGGGTTTTTCTTTATTGTCCAAAATGGCTTTTTGAGTACACTCAGCAAAGGCAGTCATATTTCAAATCGTGTGCAATTTCTTAAAGCAGTGTAATGAACCTACTTGTTCTTTTTCCTCTGTCTATTTATTCGCCTCGATAATCTAGCAATCCTGTTTCTTCTTCGATTTCTCTCTTTTACTTTCATCAGATGTCTTATATGCGACATAATCCGCATCGCCTCCTTTATCTTTTTTTTTGAGCTCCTTTAATACATAGTATAGATTTATTTTATAGACTTCTCTTTAACCTTCTCCATCACCTTTTTCATGGTATCTCCCGCACTTGCAAAAATCCGAATATGTGCAGCCCGGTCCATATGAGTGGGCTCTTTATTGATCAGTACCAGTTTTGCCCCGGCATTGACTGCATATGTAGGCATGTACGCTGCAGGGTAAACTACCAATGAAGAACCAATAACGATAAAGAGCTCACAATTCGCTGAGCAATCTGTGGCATTGTTCAGTTCCGTCTGAGGAAGCGCCTCCCCAAAAAAGACAGCATCCGGTTTTAAGATTCCCCTACATTCTTCACAACCCGGGTCATCCTCACCTTGTTTCACTCGTTCAATAATATCCCCTATTGGGTATCGTTTATCACAGCTAAGACAAATCACCCATACTAGGTTCCCATGAAGTTCGAAAACCTTATCGTCAGAATTACCGGCTTTTTGGTGTAATCCGTCTACATTTTGTGTAATAACACAGTCTAATTTGCCCATCTCTTCTAATTTAGCAATGGCTATATGCGTATTATTAGGCGAAGCATCGGCCATTAGACCGCTCTCACTGAATAAACCATACATCTTCTTCCTTGCTTCTTTGCTACTAATAAACTTCTGATAAGTGAAGTCTTCCGGGTCAAATCTTGTCCATATCCCATCTGGGCTTCTGAAGTCAGGAATACCAGACTCAGTACTCACTCCAGCTCCGGTAAAAACAACGATCTTTTTTGACATATGAATCAGCTTTGCGAATTGCTCAATTTGTGATTCAACACTATGATTTTCTTTCATCGTCAATACCCCCCTTTGAGACATTGAGATTATACAGGAGTTCTGCTTCTTTTTTCTCCATACGCTGTGCTCCTGCATCCGATCTTTCATGATCATATCCAAGTAGGTGTAGAATCCCGTGGATTAGTAAAAAATCCATCATATCATCGAAAGTACTCTTGCTTTCCCTAGCCTGATTTTCCGCAGTCTCTACAGAAATAACAACGTCACCTAAGATATATGGATTGATATCACTGAATTCTCCTTTTGTCATAGGAAAAGAGATAACATTGGTTGGACGATTTCTTCCTAAGTAATCCCTATTTATCTCTTGGATCTGTTCATCATCAATCAAGAGTATGCTTATCTCACAATCAGGGGATTCCAAGCCTTCTAAGATCGTTTTCACTGTTTCTCTTATCCTCGGCTCGTTTAACTTTATCTTCTTTTGTTGATTTTTTATCAGGATCATCGACCTTCCTCTTTCCCGAAGCCTCTTTATAAGCAACTTCAGGATAGTCAATCCTATGATGAAAAATACCTGTCAGGATCTTATTGAAAGTCTTGGCTATTTCATTTAAATCCTTCAAAGTCAACTCACATTCATTTAACTGCCCGTCTGCAAACATATTGTTGATAATCTTCTGAACCATCCCCTGGATCCGTGATGGAGATGGGTCAGGGAGGGTCTTCGACGCTGCCTCTACAGCATCGGCAAGCATTACAAGCCCTGCTTCTTTTGTCTGAGGCTTTGGCCCTGGATATCTGTAATCCTTTTCATCCACTGAACATAGCCCCGAATCTTCTCTATCTTTGGCCTTCTGATAAAAGTACGTAATCAGGCTGGTCCCATGATGTTGCTGTATAATGTCTATTATGGGTTTCCCAAGCTTGCTCTCTTTAGCAATCTCAACCCCATCTTTGACATGGGAATGCAAGATCAGACTACTCATGCTTGGAGCCAACTTCTCATGCTTGTTTTCAGCACCTCTTTGATTTTCTATGAAGTATAATGGCTTTTTTATCTTTCCGATATCATGGTAGTATGCTCCCACCATAGCAAAGAGTGGGTTTGCATTTATGGACTCCGCTGCTGCCTCTGCCAATGATCCTACAATTATACTATGATGATATGTACCTGGAGCCTGAACAATCAGCTCTCTTAGCAAAGGATTATCAAGATTGGCCAGTTCAAGAAGCTTTATATCTGTTGGATAATCAAAAAGAGTTTCAAATAAAGGCGTGGTTCCGACTACTATAAAACCAACAAAGACTCCACCAAGAAAACCGAAAGCGATATCAAAGAGGGAAGTAAAATTGAATAAATATCCCTTTACCATATTAAGGGAGATTATAGTGATGATGTTTACCAAACCGACTAAGACACCGACTTTTATAAGGGTTGCCCTCAACTTCGCTTTTATCACACCCTGAGCAGCTATTATACTACCAATAAATGGATATATAATAAACTCTATCCTATTTTCTATGAGGATGCCTGTGCAAAACGAAATGATAATAGAAAAGAATAAAGCAACTTTGGCATTCATCATGATCGTTATAAGCATTGCACCGGAAGCAATAGGTATGGCATAGATAAAAGAATCATAGGGGATAAAAGGAAAGGCATCATTCATTGCATCACAGATTAAAACAGCGAGTTTTGTTAGCAAGACAACTACACCAATGATTATACTTAAAAGAAGAAGATCTTTATTCTTGATCAATACTTCTTTAAATCCCCTTAAAAAGAAAATGTAGAGAACATAACTCATCAAAACAAACAAAAGTATAAGACCAAAGGAAGTTAATACTACCCTGTTATACTCTCTTACTTTCTGAAACTCCTGAAGCTTGACTAGATGCTCGTTCTGTATTCTCTCTCCTTCCCTTACGATTATTTCTCCTTTTTTGACTTGATAAAAAACCGGCTTGACGCTCTGGACGATCTTTATTCTTCTTTGTTCTGTCTCATTTCCATTAAAGGTCAAATTCGGCTTAATTAACCTTTGAGAGATTCTTACGATAGTATTTCTCAATGAATCTTCCAATCCATCGAGAATCTTTTTTGAGTTTGTCTCAATGGCTTTTTGTGCATCTTTTAAATCCCATATTGCGAGGATATCCCGTACATCTAACTCTTTTCTTGTCTGGATATTCCTTACAATTATCCCTCTGTCTATTTCCATTTGCAAAAGTTCTTTGTTGCCTACTATTTTTTTCTCTAAATTAGTGCTTATCAATATCCCTACATATCTTTCTATACCCCTATTAAAACGATGCCTCTGAAGTATCTTGAATTCTTCATCCATTAGCTTAATACCCAAAATCTTTTCAAATTCATCCCTTTTTGTCTCAATCTGATCCTTAAAAGGAGTGAGATCTATCTTTACAGCCATTCTTCTCTTTATAACATTACGTTCTTTTTGACTCCTTGCAGACTTTCCCCTAATCTTATCTTCGAGCCCTTCATAGAAATCCCTCATTAAAGTAAAGGAGGATACGAGTTTTTTTTCAATCTCCATAGGTTGATTAGAATCAAAGTCATAGACAGAGACCACGCTCTTTTTCGCTTCTCCTATTCTCTTTATTGTAGATTGTGTATCTTCTACAAGAAAATCCTTAGGAGATTTAACATCCTTCGATGCAACCTCTCCAACTTCATATTGTATGAATGGCAAGTTAATGTTTGGGGATAAAAAGAGGGTTATAAATACAGCCAATAAAATAGCCATCAACCATCTTTGGGATACAGGGTTCTTGAATAATTCAATGGCGTGTATTTCTTTGGATAAAACAGGAAGCTTTTGTTTTGAGGTTGGCTTTGGCTTTTTCTTTTTGTCTCCGTTTAAAACTCCCTTTTTCATTTCCCGACCTTTGAAATATAGATTAATTAAGGATATCTTCTAACCGTCTCTATTATTTTCATAATGATCATATGCCTTAATAATCTCTTGAACGAGACGGTGTCGCACAACATCCTTTTCAGTAAAATAGATGAATTTTATATCATCTATCCCTTTAAGGATCCCTTGGGTCTCTATTAACCCTGATGTCTTCCCTTCTGGTAAATCAACCTGAGTAATATCCCCTGTAATGACTGCCTTTGAATGATATCCCAACCTGGTTAAAAACATCTTCATCTGCTCAGAGGTTGAGTTTTGGGCCTCATCGAGTATTACAAAAGAGTCATTTAATGTACGTCCTCTCATAAAAGCCAGCGGAGCAATCTCGATTACCCCTCTTTGTACCAGTTTTGTTGCTTTCTCAAAGTCAATCATATCATGGAGTGCATCATACAGAGGCCTAAGATAAGGATTAACCTTTTCGTATAGATCCCCTGGTAAAAAGCCCAACCTCTCACCTGCTTCAACAGCAGGTCTCGCAAGAACAATCCGGTCAGTTTCTTTGTTCATCAAAGAGGATATTGCCATAGCCATTGCAAGGTATGTCTTACCAGTCCCTGCAGGGCCAACCCCAAACACAATATCAAATTTTCTTATAGCATCTATATATATCTTCTGGCAAAGGCTCTTTGGTGTTATTATCCTCTTTCTTGATGAGATATAAACAGTATCTAGAAATATTTCCTTAATATTTACTGTATTGTCTGCACTTACAATCCTAACTGCATAATCAATATCATTTGGATATACCGGATACCCTGACTCTAACAAAGAATAGAGCTCTACAAGGGTCTTTTCTGCGATCTTTACATTGTAACAATCTCCATGAATACTGATCTTATTGCCCTTTACATTAACCTTTATACCCAATGTCTCTTGTAAGTATCTCAGATTTCTATTATGCTCGCCTAAAAGGATTTTGAGAAGATTATTGTCATCGAAACTGAGTTTTACTGTAACCTCATCTATTTTTTCGTCTGATTCTTTTCTCAAAGTATTCATATTTTTTTATACGCAAGCCCTGATTGCAACGGTTCAGGATTTATAGCAATAGATAATCCTCTATTCTCCTATGATCTGAATTCTGATCTCTCTTTTCCTCGGGTGGTTATCAAAATCCAATAGCACTAATTGCTGCCACTTGCCAAGCAAGAGAATCCTGTCAACCAAAGGGATCGTTAAAGATACGCCGAGTAATGCTGCCCTTACATGGGAATAACCATTCCCATCGCCCCACTTTAGATCATGCTCATAGTGCATATCTTTGGGGGCAATCCTTTCTATCGCATCTCTTAAATCATTTATTACCCCGCTCTCAAATTCTATAGTAGTTAAAGCTCCAGTCGAACCCGAAATAAACAATAAAATATTACCATTATTAATCCCTGATTGCAAAACCTTTTCCCTAACCTCATATGTTATATCAATAATATCAGTATCATATGTTGTCTTAACGTATATCACATCGTTATGAATATTCAATGAAACGACCCTCTCTTATCCCTATTGAGGAATCACCAATGTATATTGATTGAATCCATTCCTCATTAAAAAATTATCCTTTTTTTGTCTTGTAATAATAGCATATTTCCTCTATCCTTAAACAATTATACATTATCGGTTGTTGAAGTTTACTTTTTATACCACGTTTCTTCTTTATATTCAAAAAAATGTAACAAACTTTATGAAAAAAAAAGATAAAAGCAAGCGGAAATGAGCAATCAAAGAGAAAGTCTTCATAGGCTGTTTGTAAATAAACGAATCAATAAGGAGGAGTTTTGGAGAACGAAAATTTAAAAGGTTTTGAGATTCTTATCCGGATAATGAATTTACTGAGAGGGCCAAAAGGCTGTCCCTGGGACAGGGAACAAACCAAAGACAGTATGAAATGGTATTTAATAGAAGAGTGTTACGAAGTACTCGATGCTATTGAAACAGAATCATCAGAAAAGCTTAAAGAAGAACTGGGTGATACCCTCTTTCAAATCCTTTTTATTGCACAGCTATCTGAAGAACAAGGAGATTTTAATATATTTGATGTGATTCGCTCTGTGAAAGAAAAGATGATTCGTCGCCATCCTCACGTATTCAAAGATAAAGAGGCAAAAGACGCATTGGATGTAAAAAAGATATGGTGGGAGATCAAGGAAAAAGAAAAGGCTAAAGAAGGGAAATCTATTCTTGATTCCATCCCTTGTGCCCTCCCTTCCCTTCTTAAATCCTTTCGAATATTAAAAAGGGCAGCTCATGCAGGATACGATTCGGATAAAACAGACGATGTACTCCATAAGTTTGATCGGAGGATAGAGAAATTCAAAGAATCCTTAAAAAGTCAGGATAAAGATCGAATTGAAGATGAACTGGGGAAGGTACTTTTTAGCCTTACAAATATAGGGAGGTTATTCGAAATAAATCCAGAGGAGGCATTGAGGAAAAAAAACATCGAGTTTTCAAAATGGTTTAAAACAGAGAAAGAATTAATTGGTTGAAACAGTCCAAAACTTTCCCTCATTGTCTAACGAAATTCTCTTTTCTCTTTTCAATTTTATCAAAAAAGTATCAACCCTGCCATAGTTAAAGAGCTGAATACCGGGATCATTGCATCCATTAAAAAGAGCGGAAGTAATACCGTGAAGGGTCATAGGACAATTTCTTAACTCATCTAATATCAGATCTTCATATTGTCTTATCTGCTCTCTTGCTTTTTCGAAAAGACGATAGGGATTCTTTGAGAACTTACCATGCCCTGGAAACATACAATCAATTGAAATCTTGCTTACCTTTTCAAGGCTATTCAGGTAATCATCAAGGTTTGACCCCATAGTTGAAACGAATACTGTTTGAGGAGATGTTATGAAGTCGCCTGTAAAGAGAAACTTCTTTTCAGACTCATACAAGGATATATCCCATGGAGAATGCCCCGGGGTATGATAAACTACCAGCTTTGTCTTACCGATATCGATGAGATCACCTTCTCTTACCCCCCTATGGATCGTAATTCCACCTTTTAACTCTGGAAATTTTAGTAGTTCATATGTAGGACTCTGTGCAAATCCCTGCTGCACACTCAAGGAGCATTTTGACAATAGGGATATAAACTCTTTTATCCACTCTTTATTAAAACGGGAAAAATCTTGAAGTTTCTCCTTTGCTTCATAATATGCGATATTCTTACTGGTTAAAATATCTGCTAATGCAATAGCACCTCCTATATGATCTATATGGGCATGTGTAAATATAATTGTCTTAATATCATTAAAACAATACCCTAGGTGAAACAAAGACTTCTTTAGGGCATTTGCTGAAAATGATTCTGGACGTCCCGTATCAATAAGGGTAAGATCTTCATCTTCTATTAAATATGTGTTACTCCACTGCTGGTTTGGCTTTGTAAGAAATATACATGAAATCCTCTCATCGATCCTTCTTATCCTCACGTCTTTCCTGACTCGAAAATCTTCCATCTCTTTCCCTATCTCACTTTTCAACATTTTCTGTTGACAACCTGTTTATAAACTTGTGGAACAATAACCAAACAACTAAATAATTTTAGATTATTCCCTCTTTGCCTGATCTTTAGGCAAACAAAATACCATCATAATATAATAGTGTTATGCTTTTTTTTTATGATATAGCGCAGTTTCATAAGCTATTTGGTGTCTATCTATAAATGGTCCTTTTGCTCAATCTCTGTATCAGGCTCAGACGTATTAGAGCATCGCAGTATACCCACCCCTCCATTGCAATACTCTCTATAAATGAGGTTTCCTGAATAAATCGTCAAAGCCTATTACTGGCAGTTTCATAACCACATGAGGCTCTAAAAAGTTCCTGTTCGAGCAGGAAATTCGATTTCAGCTCTTTGAAAAACAGACGCAAAAAGATGGCTTTCAGCCACTT
>JAXHVA010000088.1:0-17286 GCA_034189035.1 Thermodesulfobacteriota bacterium | reverse complement strand
GAACATCGTTAATAGAAATGAGGATCCCTACTTGCTGGCAAAGCAGGTATTGATAACTATATCGAAAAAGATGTCAAAAAAATGCGAGACAGCATAATAGTTAAACGTAAACGTATCCGCTTCATCTCTGAACATGCTGGAATCATCACTTCATATCTTGTTCAATCAGAATGAAGACTAATTCAACCAATTTTCAATACCCTTTATAATCATGTCAATTGCGAATGATCCGGTAAAGAGGGCGGTTACACGGCCTGCGATTTCCATATATCTTTGGAGCAGCCTTTCATTATTTTGCTGTAAATAATCATGCAATCTCTTGAAACCCAGTAACATGATGAGTGACAGCGCAAGAGCTGAAAAGATAGCCAGTATGGCGAGAAATAAATTGAGACGACTGCCCGGGCACGATCACACTTGTGCTGATCGTGCCCGGGCCCACAATATACGGTATTGCTATGGATGCGGAAACATGGTCGGACGCTTTCTTGGGTATCTCCATCGCGGGACCGGTTCCGAGAATCAGCCTGATGCCTATAATAAGGAATATGATGCCTCCGAAAATGAGAAACGCAAGGAATCGAACTTGAAGAATATCCGTAAAAACACCCATGCAAACAGAAAAAAAACGACGAAACTGATAATAACCGCTCGAACAACTTGATGCGAGAATGTCTTATAGTCCATTGCCTTCACAATCTCGATCATATAGATGGACATGATAAACGGGTTGAAAAGCACGAATATCATCAACAAAGACTTTACATTGGTTTTCCCCTTTATGTTGTTGAATTACTTTTAAAGAAATGATCATCATATATACGACTCTCCGAGCCTGACTTTCATCAAAAAGGAATTGTAAAGCCGATACCCATTTGATGAACCGTAAATCTATGCGAAAATGCTCTCCTCACCCGAATCCTTTACAAAGAGACAGGAGGTATCCATCAATTTCACTATTTTATGCATGTTTTCACAATCGGGATCATTGGATATCCCGACTATATTCAAGTCGGCTCTGGGGGGCTTTACAATGATTTCTTCGAATCTTCCAATGAATACCAATACTTCCGTTTCGGCTGGCATTCTGGCACGATCTGCGATTTTACGCAGGGTGGATTCCGCTCTGTCTCGATCTTCTTCTTTGTCAGCAACGGACAATACTCGAAGCTTGCTGTCCCAATTACATTCCAACTGCAATGCCATAAGGAGTGCCAGATCTATATTGGGACTCTGCAATCTGAGCCAGATATTTACCTTTTCCTTCTTGCCGAATACAGCTTTAGGGTGAAGCGCCAATGTAACAATACCGAGTCTCTCCCGAATCGAAATTGTGATCATCTCTTCCAACCTTTTGTCTTTCGACGGGTCGGAACTCATGGTAAGAAACACGATATTCGGCGGGAAGAACATACTCTTAAAAACCTGAGTAATAATACTGATACCCTCCAAAAAATTACGGGATTCTATGACCATAGCGGCCACAAAAATCCCCTCGGCCTTTACCGGCATTACCAATTCATCTAATCTTTCTTCAAGCTCATCCGCTGTTTGCCCATCCCTCATGCTCTTCATGGTGCCGTCTTTTCTAAACACCACACTCACCATTTGATGAATTCTGTGTTCCAGTCCCTGTTCCATGACTTTTACCGTAAATAAACGCAGAGTCCCGCTTGGAGAGACGATGTCCTTTATAAATTCCATTAAATGAGTCCAGCTCCTTGGGTCTTCAACAGGGATCATTAAATTGGGCTTCCATGACTTTGCATGTTGCGGCATACGTATGGACATTTTTGCCGCCCATTCCGCAATTGCATTAAAGAGTCCGCTTCGCACATCACCCCAGCGAACCGTGAGTCTTCGCTTTACCTGAATGCCGTAGACAGCTAAGATAAATACAATCGCGACCGCTGCAAACTCCTGATTGATCAAAAACATGGTGATCAAACACCAGAGGCCTCCCACAAGGGGCACCATCAAAGGGATATTGAAACTCGGACGAAAGGAGGGTATCCCAATCCTCTTTTCCACCAGCACGGCCAGATTGATCGCCCCGTACGTTATGAGAAAGAACATCGTCAGGAGGGGAGCAATGGTATTCAACTCGCCGAAGAGAAGACTAACTTCAATCGCTATTCCCGTGAACAGAGTCGCATAGCGCGGTTCACCGTTTTTGCTCCGTCGTGCCAGTATCTTTGCAAAAGGCACGACCTTGTCCTCTCCCAAGGCCATAAGCGTTCTGGGGGCACCCACGATACTCCCCAAAGCAGATGAGAGGGTTGCCCCGAAGATCCCTGCAATTAAAAACATACGCCAGCGTGAGACGTCCATCATGATCGCATAATTTTGAAGTAATGCCTCAGATGTGGCATATCGATCAAGCCAGTATGCAACCGTGATATAGATAATCATTGAAATACCGATGGCTGAAAGGATACCTATGGGCAGGCTCTTTCTGGGGTCTCTCAGGTCACCGGACATTGCCGCTCCGGCCCCTATACCCGTTACCGCAGGGAAAAATATGGCAAAAACCACCCAGAAAGGGGCATTATTGAAATCACCCCATACCACAATTTCATGACCTTCATCCCCTTTTCCCATGAAAAAAGAGATCAACGACAGGAAAACAGCCAACATAATGATATACTGAAACTTCATGGCTACCTTGGCGCTGATAAAGGAGAGAATAAAGAGGCATATCAATGCGGTGGTTGAGACGATACGAGGATCATGGGAAGGAGAGACCGCTATCCAGCCTTCCGTAAAACCGATGATATACAGGGCGGCACCGAGGGCTTGTGACAGGTACAGGGGAATTCCAACAGCGCTTCCGACCTCTGCACCCAATGATCGGGAAACAAAGGCATAAAATCCTCCGGCTCCGATCCTGACATTGGTGGCCATTGAAGACAAAGACAGTCCTGTAGTCACCGTCACAAGTTTTGCCAGCAAGATGATTAAAAGTGCCCCGCCGAAACCCGCATTGCCCACAACCCATCCGAGGCGCAAATACATGATTACACCAAGGATTGTCAGGAGGGTGGGTGTAAAGACACCTTCAAACGTACCGAAACGCCGTGTCGAATTGCTCATCCGATTGTCTCTTTGAACTTTTTATCCCATACTTCAATAAGATATTCTTTTTGCTCTTCAAATCTCAATGCCTGCTCTTCCACAAGCGCTTCGGCTTCCTGGGTTGTCATATCTCTGGTTTGTCTGACAAAAGACGCAACACGTGCATAATAGAGGGGTGTGACCAGGTCTACAAGTTTTTTTCTATTCACTTTCCAGGCGTGGAAGGTTGCGGCCAGCTCATACAAAATCTTTACCCACACATCGGTATGCATGTGGAATTGATCGGCATCAATGGCCGCAACCCTTTGGATCTCCTGAAAACAATCCTCATGAAAGATATCTTTCCACAGAGATGAGAATTGCTGGAATCCGATTTTGAAACGCTCGATCATCCTCTGAAGGTCTACATTGACAGGCTCCGGTTCTACAAATCCCTCAAAACCGAATGTCTCGACAGGTTCGCTGCTCGAGACTTTCTTCCAATTTGTCTCAAAACGCTCCATAAGCGAGAAGAGGGTCCACAGAACCTGACGAAACATGGGCCCCAGGTGCTCTCCGGGATCTTTTGCATCATGAATCTTCACCCCCAGATTGGACTGACAGACTTTGACTCCCTGAGTTATTGCATTGGTAGTCATCCAGATATCGATACCGAAACGGGATACATCCGTATCCCATACATCCTGATCAATGTAAAATTCGGCCATATCTTGAGAAATTGCAAAGTCTCCGCCTATGGGTTGTCGTATACGTTTTCCATACAAGGCGCGGGTAAGGTTGTAGACGATGTTGTTTGTGATTGTTCCATCATACTTATGTCGCACGTATACTGGAGCGACGAACGCATATCCCTCATTTACAACAGGATCCAGAAGGTACTTGACCCAGTCCGATGTGATGCTCCTGAGATCCGAATCCACCACAGCACAAGCTTTTACATCAAGCCTCTGCGCGGTCTCGAAGATGGATCTCAGAGCAGTACCCTTGCCACCAGGTCCACGATAAATTGAAACAATCTTTTCCTGCCATGGTTTGATCTCAAACTCCTTAACCACTTCTCTGGTGTCGTCTGTGGATCCGCCGTCCGCAATGAATATCACGCTCCTTTGATCCTTGAAATGCTTGGCCAGTCCATGTGTGACCATCTGAATAACATGGATGATAGTCAACTCGTTATTATAACAGGGTATGCCGACCAGTATATCGGCGGATTCGATCTCCTCGATCCGTTTCGATGGATATGATCTCAGCGCCGTGTCATAGTGCATGACATTCCTCCTTTCATTTATGCTCTTCCATAGATTTCCGTCATCTGTCGAAACTTTTCCGAAAGTTTCAATGAAAGCCGCCCGGGCAAGAGCCGCCATTGCCAGTTCCCCTGTGTCGTCGCCGGTCGGTTCATCCTGGCCTCTTCTCCTAAGTTGAGAATATCCTGCATGGATGTAACAGCAAGATTAGCCACGGACATCATTGCCATTCTGATGAGCTCCCATGAAATATCCTCATTTGAAACCTCGCGGCCGAGATACTTTCGCAGTCTTTCCTTGTCCTCCGGCGCTGCCTCGTTTTCAAACCAGCCCTTCACCGTATTATTGTCATGGGTGCCCGGATAGACAATACAGTTCTTTACAAGATTATGGGGTATATATGGATTAGTGGAAAGGTCGTCACCAAAAGCGAAAAGCAGAATTTTCATTCCGGGCAATTCAAAGCGGGACATGATCTCTCTCACGTCGGGAGTAATGACCCCGAGGTCCTCCGCAATCACCGGTAAGTATGGAAACTTCCTTAAGAGAGTCTTCAGGAAGTCTTCAGCAGGCGCTTCAATCCACTTCCCATTCATGGCTGTCTTTTCACCTGCTGCAACTTCCCAGTATCCCACGATACCCCGAAAATGATCGATTCTCACTATGTCAAAGAGTTTCAGGGCGTGTTCCATTCTCTGAACCCACCATCCGTATCCGGTATCTTTCAAAACGTCCCATCGGTAGAGAGGATTCCCCCAGAGTTGTCCTGTTTTGCTGAAGTAATCGGGCGGCACGCCTGCAACGGCATATGGTTTTTTTGCGTCATCCAGTTTGAACACCTCTGGACGGGTCCAGAGGTCTACGCTGTCATACTCCACATATATGGGCATATCTCCTATTATCTGAATCCCTTTTTCACGACAGTACTTTCTGAGCGAAAACCACTGCCTGAAAAAGAGATACTGAAGGAATTTTTCAAACCCGATTCTTTCATGGAACTCCATTTGAGCCGATTCTAGAGTCTCCTCCTCCCTGTCACGCAGTTCAGGAGGCCAGTCACTCCATGTCTTCCCATAATAACGGGATTTGAGAGCCGCAAAAAGGGAATAATCATCCAGCCAGGCGGAGTTTTCACGGCAGAACCTCTGATAATCATACTTTTCCGTTGTCCTTAAGAAACGATCATATGCCTTGCTAAAGAGCTCTCTTTTATGGGAAATCACGGAAGCATAGTCAACCCTGTCTTCAGGAAGGTCGGGATAAGACGCTATATCCCCCTCATTCAACAAATCATCCTGAACGAGAAGCTCGGGACTGATAAAAAGGGAACTACAGGCGAATGCGGAAATACTGTGATAGGGTGAACTTCCATAGACCGGAACTATCGGGTTGAGCGGAAGTATCTGCCAGAACGACTGCTTTGCGTCTGCCAGAAAGTCCGCAAAATGAAATGCCTGTGGCCCGAGATCCCCTATGCCGAATCTTGAGGGCAAAGACGATATATGAATGAGTATTCCGCTTCCCCTTCTCTTCATTTTACCTCCATATTTGTCAATAATGACACGGGAAAAAGGTTGAATATATCTCCGACAAACAATTTTTCATCAAAGGAAACCACTTGCCCGGTGATTGCATCATAGAAAAGAACCGGACATACGTCCGGGAGGCACAAAGACGTGTCCGCCCATACCTTCCGTCCCAGGGGTGCAGTTCCTTCATCTGTAAGACATGTTACAAATCTAGGCACAATGACCATTGCCCAGTTCTGCTCAAAATTTCTGGCATATGCAATCACATGGTCTTTCCTCATACCATCCACATCAATCTGAAGATATGTGCCCTTTTGAAATATCTTTGCAAATCGATTCCGCAA
Organism: Thermodesulfobacteriota bacterium; assembly: GCA_034189035.1. Taxonomy (GTDB): domain Bacteria; phylum Desulfobacterota; class UBA8473; order UBA8473; family UBA8473; genus JAUXFK01. The sequence goes on along the minus strand of JAXHVA010000088.1, from coordinate 11,091 downwards.
CAGCAATACCCTGTATATTAAAAAGAGCTTCGGTTTTCCATCCTGCCAGTGGATAGTGAGGTCATTGATAAAACCTATGATATCTTTTTCCGATCTCTCTTTGATTTCTTTGAGGTATGAGAGTCTTCTTTCAAAATCTACGGGACGCCTGTTATCAGGATCTGCGAGATTCAAATCCCATAGCTCTGCTCCCTGGTAAAAATCCGGGACCCCGGGTGCGGTCAACTTAATCAATGTCTGAGACAGAGAATTGAACATCCCGAAATACGCCGCTTTTTTCTGAAAGGAGATCAACTCTGTGAGGAATTGATTCTCTCCCGATATAGTCAATATCTCTTCAACAAAGGAGAGGAATGCGTCCTCATACTCCATATCCGGCTTCAGCCAGGCAGTATGGACCTTGGCTTCCCGCACTGATTTTATGACGTATGCTTTTATCCTCTCAACCCATGTTTCATATTCTGTCTCATTGAAGGGGAAGGAACCAACTAGAGTTTGATACAGAAAATACTCGTCATTTCTATCGGGGATCTCCATGTCCTGTATCCGATGCTTCTTTTTCCTGTTCAACCTGCTCCATTGTCTCACCTTCTTTGCCCATTCTCCGGGGATTTCCGAAAGGACATTGATCCTGGCTCTCACATCCTCGCCCCGTTTCGCATCATGGGTTGATGTTGCATTCAACGAAAGGGGGAAAGATTTCGCTCTCCTTTCATTAAAACCATGGAATTCACCCAGGGAGATCCCAAACCTGTCCGGACTCCCTCCCACTTCGTTCAAAGAGAGAAGTCTATTGTAAACGTACAGTGTCGTATCTTCAAACCCCTTTGCCGTGAGGGGCCCTGTGAATTGTTGAAATCGCATGACAAAATGGGCCCACTGATCTTTATCTTGTTGGCTGAGATACTCTTCAAACCGAAGGAGGAGAAATCTCTCGATGAACTCGAGTTCATGTAAGAGGGCCGGATTTCTCTTTGTAGCCATCTTCACGGCCTCTTTTATATATTTCCTATCCGATTCGCTGAAGAATTCAGGGCATATATATGTTCTGTATACTGGAAAGACCGACATGATCTCCACAATGGCTCTTTTGAGGCCATAGAGGGTGATATCCCTTCCGTGCCTGTCCGCACTGGAGATCTGCTTTATGAGCTGCGCCAGGTTGTCAATATCTCCTGCCATGTGTTTCTCTGTAATCAGCCTTTTCTTCTCATATACCATATCCGCATACTGCGTCCGAACGTCTGTAAACCGAGTATATATTTTAGTGAATTCCCGCTGGTTCTCCTTTTGACAGAGCACGCCCGTGACATAATTCATGAAATCGTACCCTGTGGTCCCCTCAACAGGCCAGGATCGGGGCAAGTCTTCTTCGAGATCAAGGATTTTTTCCACGATGATATAGATGTTCCCCATCTTCCTCCTCAACCTGTTAAGATACTCCATCGGATTGTAGAGTCCGTCGATGTGATCTACTCTCAATCCCGAGATCTTCCGATCATCTCCCAGTTGAAAGATGAGGCCGTGGTTTTGTCGGAAGGCATCATCATCTTCCATTCTCAATGATATCAGTTCGTTGATATTAAAGAACCTCCTGTAGTTCACCTCTTCTGCGGCAACCTTCCAGAAAGAAAGTCTGAAGAACTGTTCAGACAGGAGGCCGTCCAGGAGCTGAAAATTTATCTCCCCGTGCCCACCGTTGAAGGTCTCCACATTTCTATCAATAAACTCCTTGATCTCTCTGGTTGTCGTATATATCTCCCATATGATTCTCTTTATGAAATTGATCTGATCATACCGTTCCTTCGGTTCCTCCTGTGACGAGAGGGTCTTCAACACATAGAGTATCCCCAAGAGTTTAATAAAATCAGGATCACCGCCACCAAGCTTCCTCTTGAGGGCATCGAGTCCATACGTAAGTATCATTGCGTAGGATTCTATCCTGAGAGGAAAGCTGAGATCAAAGTAACGGATGAAGAACCCCTTCTCATTGTACCTGAGCTGAATCTCTCTATCTTCAAGGGACTCTCCGTAGAACTTCCCCAAAAAAGGAGCAAGGAGTGCCCCTTTGAAGTTCTGATAGGGATGATTCCACTTGATATCGAAGAAGGAGAAGAACTTTGAGCATGACCCGTTTTCCAGGACATCCATAAGCATTTCGTTCTCATAGTCATATGCCATATGATTCGGGACGATGTCCTGGAGCCACTCCATACCGCGCCCTTTCAATCCTTCAATCAGTTGAAAAAACTCTTCCCAAGTTCCCAAATCAGGGTTGAGTTGATTCGGATCGACAACATCGTAGCCGTGAAGGCTCCCTTTTCTTGCTTTGAATATGGGGGACGCATAGATGTTTGAGATTCCCAGTTCCGACAGGTACTCAGTAATGGCTTTTGCCTCGACAAACCCAAAAGAAGGGTTGAATTGAATCCGGTATGTAGCGATCGGGATTTTCATTCCGCCACCTTCACCGATAAATGAGACCCCAGTTTTCGAAATATTTCAACCCATTGTCGTGATTTTTCATTGCCTTTTTGCGCTCTGTTCTTCTTCTCGGGAAGAAGGCTCTTCCCGGTTTGAAAGTAGACGTCTTGAAAATCACTTAGGTCTATATCCAGAGGCAACTCTTTTAAAAGCCTTAAGAAATGCTCCATATCCTCCATCAGCTTGATATCTTCCAGGTTTGAGCGAAACTTATGAGACAGGGCATTGATCACCTTCATGGCCGTAAATCCGAACATAGGCTTATCAATATGGATCTTCCACTTCTTCACCTCGCGGATGAGCCGCTCCAGGTCGTTTAATCGCAGCTCTTCACTCTCAAGGATATCCATTATATCGGCATTCAATATCATCTCAGCCGCTACCAGCAAGTGCCTGGGAAGAGGGTACGAAATTTCAGAGAGGAAGTTCATGGTCACATAATTGTTATCATATATCTGACGAAACGAAACATTGATGTCGTCAAGTGCGGGTTTGAGAATTTCGTTTATCACCTTTCTCTGTTCATCTCTGAAGAGGTGCCACAGGGAATAATTGTTCTCACCGAAATGTTTATCCATGAGTCGTATCACACACGGGATGTCTCCTCTGTTGAAGGTTTCCCTGATTTCTTGAGACATGACGGAAAAGTCCCCTTCATCTTCGGAATCTCTGACCCCTCCGGTGACATTATGGTCCCCCATGTGGAGTATTGCGAAGTTCATACGTTTCTCATCCCAGGTGATATCCGATTGAATGCAAGCCCTCCCCATAGCCAGTCTCACCCTCCCTGCAGTAACCATGTCGGATGCCTCCCTCCTGGCAGTATAACAATAGATCCGAGTGATATCAGGATATTCCTCGAAAAAGGACGATATTGCATAATGAGCGGCGACCCTGATCAGGTCCAATCTGGCGGGTTGGACAAAGAGTTCATAGACTCTGCTGCCGTTCTTCAGCTCCCGCAGATTGGAAGGGGCCTTTCTTAAGGCGGACAGAAAATCATTTTCCAATCGGACATCGAAGAGTTCATCTGCCAGTTGGATGACTCTCCCGACATACTTCATCACCTGAACTGTCTCAAGCCCTGAAATCTCGTCGAAAAACCAGCCGCAGCTCGTGTACATGAGCATGGCGTTTCGCTCCATTTCAAGGAGTCTCAATACTCTTGTCTTCTCATCACCTGCCAGGGTCTTGACTGCATGTTCTTTGAAGAATAGTTCCGCGTTCTCTTCGGATCTGCTCAAAATGACACTTATGTAATCATCTCTCGCTTCCCATGAGTTGCAAAGATACTTTAATGCCATACTCTCATAAAGAGTTGCGGTCTTGTCCCGCAATTTGTCCATAGCCTCTCTCAAAGGTTTCCTCCACGTCTGACTCCATCCCGGGTGCGCCCCGGAGTTGCACCCACAGTCCGCTCTCCACCGCTCCACCCCATGGACACAGCTCCATGAAGACTTCTCAACGATTTCTACCACATAATCAGGCGGATGCTTTTGCAGATACTCACCATAATTGGTTAATGTAACATCTCTTTCTTTCTCAATTTGATAGAGACAATATGCCAGGGCCATATCTCCGAATCGGTGGTGATGTCCGTAAGTCTCTCCATCCGTGGCGATATGCACAAGCTGCGGCCAGTCCCGTGTCGCAGAAAAGGCTCCCATCAAGCGTTTGAAGAGAGTATATCCGCTTTGGAGAAGTCCGCGGAAGGCGATATCATGAGAGATCGGGCCATCATAAAAGAAGAGACTGATTGTTCTTCCTGAAGGAAGCAGACAGAGATAAGGCATGGTGGGATCCACCCGCCCCTCACTCACGTCTTGCCAATGAGCTGTCTTTGGATTCTTTTTCACCCGTCCAGCCTGTCTCGGCGCTAAGATGGTGAATAGTATTCCCAGCTCAGACAACACTTCCAGGGTTTCTATGTCAACGGCAGTCTCAGGAAGCCACATCCCTTCAGGGTCCCTCTTGAACCTCTTTTGAAAATCTCGGATACCCCATATGGTCTGGGTGTACTTATCTCTCCTGTTTGCCAGGGGCATGATCATATGGTTATATGCCTGGGCCAGTGCAGAACCATGGCCGGAAAATCGCTTCATGCTCAACGCGTCCGCCTGGAGGACCCCTTCATACACATCCGGTCGATGATGCTCAATCCAGGAAAGGAGTGTGGGGCCGAAGTTGAAACTCATCTTGGAATAATTATTCACGATGGCGATGATATTGCCCTCAGGCTCCAGAATACGTGAGGCTGCATTGGTGGCATAACACTCTGCCGTAATCTTTTCATTCCAGTCATGATACGGGTAGGCGGAATCCTGGACCTCAATCTCTTCAAGCCAGGGGTTTTCCCTTGGAGGTTGATAAAAATGCCCGTGAATACAGATATATCTCTCCATTACACAAATTCCTCCTGTTGATATGCCGCAACACTTTGAGAGCGAAGAGAAAGGCTGCTCATCCGATCCGTCGAATCAGGAAGAAGTGTTCCAGGGCCATGCCACCGATCCTCAGAGGAGTCCAGTATCTTTCTCCATTTCCCTACCCACTGGAAGGGAAATGCCTTCATGGTCACATCATTTGTATTGAAGTTAAATATACACAAGACCTCGGCTTTATCTTCTTTATTCCAACGTCTCAAACATAGAACATTTTCCTCATCCGATCTCCGGACGGTCATCTTCTCCTTATCGAGCATCGAAAGGGCGGGGATCTCTTTTCTCATCTGAATCAATGTCCTGTAGAATTCCAGCAAAATTGCATGGATGCCTTTGTTTCTCTTCTCCCAATGGATCTTTGACTGAAGAAAAGTATCGACACTCTGTGGATCCGAGGGGTCTTCCTTCCACATGAAATCTTTGAACTCTTCTTTTCTTCCTTCTCTCACAGCTTCAATCACATTGAAATCAGAATGGCTGATAAAGTAGAGAAACGGGGTTTCCTCACCATACTCTTCACCCATGAATAAGAGGGGAATATACGGCGAAAGAAGAATGACCCCTGCGGCAAGCTTGAGTCCTTCAAAGGAAGTGAGAGCGGACATCCTTTCTCCAACCATCCTGTTTCCGATCTGATCATGGTTCTGGGAGAAGACCACAAACTGACTCGCCGGTCTTTCTCGTGATGAGTTTCCGTGTTTTCGTTTTCTGAAGTGGGAATATTGTCCGGAATAGACGAATCCTTCCTTCATGGACTCTGCAAGATGGGAGATCTTTCCAAAATCCATATAATACCCGTCTACCTCTCCTGTTATGAGAGTATGAATGGAGTGGTGAAAGTCATCGCACCACAGTGCATCCATCCCGTATCCGCCCACTTCTTTCGGCTTGATTACCTTTGGATCGTTGAGGTTGCTCTCCGCTATGAGAAAGAAACGACGACCTGTCTTTTTTGAGCAATCAGCCGCCCGTTCTCCGAGCTCCTGCAGGAATGGCCTTGCGCTTATGTCCACAATCCCGTGAACAGCATCCAGGCGGAGACCATCCACATGATAATTCACAAACCAGTGAAGTGCGTTCTCTGTGAAGAAATTCCTTACCCCGTCACTATAGGCACCATCAAAATTGATTGCACTTCCCCATGGAGTCTTGTACTTGTCTGTAAAGTACGGTCCGAAATCCCAAAGATAGTTTCCTTCCGGCCCCAGGTGATTGTAGACAACATCCAGCACAACTGCCATGCCCTTTCTATGACATTCATTCATAAGTCTCTTCAAACCCAGAGGACCCCCATATGAATTCTGTACGGCAAAGGGATAGACTCCGTCATACCCCCAGTTCCTTTCTCCAGGAAATTGGGCCACAGGCATAAGCTCAATGGTATTGATCCCTAGGTGAATCAGGTCGTCAATCCTGGGAATAATTGCATCAAAGGTGCCCTCGGGCGTAAAGGTTCCGGTATGGAGTTCATAGAGAATCATCTGAGAGAGGTGGATGCCTTTCCAGTCATCATCCCCCCAATGAAAGGAGTCATGATCAACCACTTGGGACGGGCCGTGTACTCCTTTGGGCTGAGAGTGCGATGCTGGGTCTGGTCGGCACCTGTCTCCTTCTAGTCTGTACAGATAAAGGAGTTCAAAAGAAAGATCTCCAACACTGGCTCTCCAGTATCCTTCTTCATTCTTTTCCATGGGGATCATTTTCTTAACAGGTGAGACGGTCATTAAATCGACCTTTTTCAAAAGGGGAGCCCAAACCGTGAACTCCCATATCCCTTTCCTTTTATAATTAGCCCCTATTTTCACACATATCCCTCGCTTTTAAAGAAGAGGATACTGAGCGGGGGAAGGGTCAAGCAGAGGGAATGGTATCGTTCATGGGCCGGAATCGGCGTGGCTTCAACGCCGCCGAAGTTTCCGTGTCCGGTGCCGCCGTATAGAGTCGCATCGCTGTTGAGGATCTCTCTCCAGAAGCCGCCCCTGGGGATACCGACTCGATAGTTATATCTGGGCTCGGGTGTGAGGTTACAGACGACTAATACAATATTCTGTGCACTCTTCCCCTTTCTTATAAAGCTGATGATACTCTGCTCCCAATCGCAAAAATCCACCCATTCAAACCCTTCGGCAGAAGAATCGAGCTCAAAGAGCGCAGGCTCATTCCTGTAGCAAAAATTCAGGTCTTTCACCCATCTTTGCAATTGGTAATGGGAAGGATATTCAAGGACATTCCATTCCAGGCTCTCATCATGATTCCACTCTTTCCACTGGCCGAATTCTCCCCCCATAAAGAGGAGCTTCTTTCCGGGATGACCGTACATATATCCCAGGAGAAGCCTCATGTTTGCGCACCTTTGGTCTTCATCTCCGGGCATCTTCCCAATAAGAGCGCCCTTTCCATGGACAACCTCATCATGAGAAAGGGGAAGGACGAAGTTTTCATAGAATGCATACCAAATACTAAACGTAAGCCGGTTATGACTGTACTTTCGATAGAGGGGATCATTTGAAAAATACTCCAGAGTGTCGTGCATCCATCCCATATTCCACTTCATGCCAAAACCCAGACCCCCTACATAGGTCGGTCTCGAAACCATGGGCCATGCCGTGGATTCTTCCGCAATGGTTTGAACATCGGGAAAGTCTTTGTATACGGCTTCATTGAAGCCCTTGATAAGTGATATGGCCTCTATATTCTCCCTCCCTCCATACTCATTGGGTATCCATCCCCCTTCTTTCCTCGCGTAGTCCAAGTAGAGCATCGACGCCACGGCATCGACCCTGATGCCGTCCACATGATAGAAATGAAGCCAGAAGAGTGCGCTGCTGATCAGAAAGGCCTTGACCTCGTTCCTTCCGAAATTGAAGATATACGTATCCCAGTCAGGATGATGCCCCTGCCGTGGGTCCGCATGCTCATAGAGGTGTGTGCCGTCGAAGTAGACAAGTCCGTGTTCATCCGTGGGAAAATGGGAAGGGACCCAGTCCAGTATCACACCGATCCCTCTTTGATGGAGGTGATTGATCATGTACATGAAATCCTGCGGCGTGCCGTATCTGCTGGTGGGAGCAAAATATCCCACAGTCTGATATCCCCATGAAGCGTAAAAGGGGTGCTCCATCACAGGCAGAAATTCCACATGAGTAAATCCCATCTCATTGACATAGTCGGCGAGATAATGGGCCATCTCCCTGTAGTTCAGAAACCTGTTTCCCTCCTCAGGGACCCTTCTCCATGATCCCAGATGGACTTCGTAGATGGAGAATGGCGCATCACAAGAATTCGCTTCGGATCTTCTTTCCATCCAATCTCTGTCGCCCCATTGATAATCCAGGTCCCAGGCAACGGAAGCCGTCATTGGAGGGTTTTCCCAGAAAAAGGCAAAAGGGTCACCCTTGTCAGCCGAATAGTTATTATATCTTGAGACGATATGATATTTGTATGCAACTCCAGGATCAATCCCTGGAATAAAGCCCTCATAAACACCCGATTCATCGGTTCTCCTCTTGAGGGGATGGATCTCGGGTTTCCATCCGTTAAAGTCTCCGATAACTGAAACCTTCTGTGCATTCGGCGCCCATACGCTGAAGTATATTCCCGTGACACCATCAACGGTCATGGCATGCGAACCGAATTTCTCAAAGAGTCTGAAATGATTCCCCTCTTTAAAAAGATACACATCATGATCCGAAATAAGGCTTACCCCATGTGCAACATCTCCGACATCATTCATCGTCATCTCAGTCATCTCTCCACCTCGAGTAAATCTTCAATTCCCTTAATCGGAATGATAATCCAATCAGGACGGTTATTCAATTCATAACCCAGTTCATAGACCGCTTTTTCCATGAGGAAAGCCTGTAACATGGCATTCAGTTCCTCCTCTTGGGAAGGAAGAAACAGGGCATCACTCACCGTGTCAAGGTAAGAGCGTAAAAAGATACCAGATATGCCCTTATACCAGAGATCTGCCCATTGTTCCAGGGGAGGAATGTCCTCGGGTCTCAAAGAAGCTTCTTTAAAAAGAGACATGTGCGCTGCATAATGAAAAGACCTTATCATTCCTGCCACATCCCTCAGCGGTGACCTCTTCAGTCTTCTCTCACTTAACGCCCTTGCCGGTTCCCCCTCAAAATCGATGATCACGAAGTCATTTCCAGTAAAAAGGACCTGCCCCAGATGGTAATCACCATGGATACGGATCTTCATGGCAGACACTTTCTTTTTTAAAAGAGGGCTGAATCGATTTATTATTTCGTCTTCCATAGACAATACTTTCTTTGCCTTATCCCGGGTTTCTGGTGGAAGACCGCGCAGACGCTCTTGCAGAAGGCCCAGGATTCTCTTTGTCAGGCTTTGCATGGATTGATAGAGTGAACGTTGATAGAGAAGGGAAAAAGGTTCCGGGCGAAATTCGGAATCGGTCGAATCTTGGGAGAGGGCAAGGTGAACTTCCCCTGTGCGTCTTCCCAAAAGGCGAATCATCTCTGAATAGACTCCGCCTATTACCTCCTGGAGGAGCGGATGAGGCTCTGAAGATGCAATATCCGGCAAAGAAGATGAGAGTTTCGGCGTCTCTCTGAGTTCTCCCATATTGGTGAGTATATTACTATAATAGAGCTCCAGTGAATGAAGTGTATATTTCCATGCATCTCCCTCATTGGGAACAAATTCCTGAAGTATCCCCAGAACAATGGGCTCGCACCCTGTTCTTCTGTATTCCACAGCTCCGGCAAAGGAAGGGATATGTGTAAAGCCAGCCTTTTCCGTAAGGAACTTCCCGATCTCAAGATCGGGGTTGATACCCTCTTCAATGTGTCTGAAGAGCTTCAGAAATAGAGAATCTTCGTAGAGAAAAGATGTGTTGCTCTGTTCTGTCTGAAGAACCTGAGATTTCGTAAGCGGGAGGGTCTTTGTCCTGTTCAAGGACTTTAAGAGATTTCCAGGGCAGCCCGAAACCTCGCCGTGCATGCCTTTTACGGTGAACCTTCTTGCCATGTGCAGCAGAAGATTTTCTCGAAACCCGGCATCATAAACGCCATCATACAAAATCCCCTCTTTCTCTTCGTTTTTCACACGGCAAATCAAGGCCTTCGGACTCTCCCGCATGATCTTTTCGGACCTTTCTTTGGAGGCAAAGGATAAAGGCACCAGATACATATCCGAAAGGCCTTCGGAATAGACCACCTCAAGAAAGAGCATCCTTGTATCTTGCAGGGGCGTCTTCAAAATAATGTTCTCGACGATGGTGGTCCGTTGAATCCTTCTGGCCTTTCCTCCAAACCATCTGCAGTCTTTTAAATACTGAGGGAGAATCTCTTTTTCTATTCGTTCCTTATTTCTGTCATCAAAGACCCTTCGCAAATCACCCCTGATTATGAGTTCAACCGGATCATGCCTTTTCTCCGATACCAAGGTTTCAGGCTCTTTGGACAATAAAAACCAAAAATAGTCATGGAATCCCAGGGTGAGCGTATAATACGACTCCCGAATGCACGGAAACCTGTTCCTGCTGAAGACCTCCTCAGGCACATATCCTGCGAACCGTGCAAGGTCAAGCTTCACCACCTGGGAAAACCTGGAGAGATTCACAACCACAAGGATGGCCTGGCCATTGTATTGACGAACAAAAGAAATAACCTTGGGATTGTCTGAAGACACAAATTCAATATTTCCCCTTCCAAAGGCCTGGAACTGTTTCCTCATGGCAATAACCCGTTTCATCCACCACAAAAGAGAAGCGTGATTTCTCTCCTGGTTTTCCACATTGACAGCCTCGTAGTGATACTCCGGATCGATTATTACCGGAAGGTACAGTCTTTGGGGGTTCGCTCTGGAAAACCCTGCGTTTCGGTCCCCGCTCCACTGCATGGGAGTCCTAACCCCGTCCCGGTCTCCCAGATAGTAGTTATCTCCCATTCCTATCTCATCTCCGTAATAGATGATGGGAGTGCCCGGCAAGGAGAAGAGAAGAAAGTTCATGATCTCTATCCGTCTCCTGTGGTTCCCGAGCAGGGGGGCCAATCGTCTCCGAATACCGAGATTAATCCTTGCATGCGGATCCCTGGCATAGACCCTGTACATATAATCCCTCTCTTCATCCGTGACCATCTCCAGTGTAAGCTCGTCATGATTTCTCAGAAAAACCGCCCACTGGCAGCTCTCC
>JAXHVA010000087.1:0-17567 GCA_034189035.1 Thermodesulfobacteriota bacterium | reverse complement strand
TAGCCACTGCGAGAGACATTAAGAACATTACACATCAGGCCTACTTTGTATCTCCCTTTGTTTTCGGATATGAATGTATATTTCATTTCTGATCCTCTGCAAAGTAGACCAGGGCTTTTTTATTATATCGCGTTCTTCCTGTACCTTCTTTAACTCTTGTTTCAACATGTGGATCTCTTCATCCTTGGCTTTAAGACGACCTTTACCTGGAAAGGCTTCTTCCGGATCAGCTTTCTTTTCCCTTATCCAGCGCACCAACGTACCCCTGCTGATATCCAGGTTACGCTCCACCTCTGAGACCTTGCGTCCCTCCTCATTGACGAGGCGGATCGCTTCTAATTTAAATGTTGAATCATATTTCTTCCTCTTTTTACTCATGGATCATTCCTTTCCCTCTTTTATTTACTTGAGGCTCTTATGAGTGTCCACTAAAATGGGGTAAGAATATTTTGATTCTAAAGGATCAGAGAGATTTTTGGCTTGACAGATTGCAGATTTTATATTATAAAATATAGCTATTGAATAGTGGGAATCAATACAAAGGAGTATTGTATTATTAAAAAAGACAAAGGTGTCCAACAAAGAGGGGCACCTTTTTTATTTTGGTGCTGCAGAAAGGAGATTTTAATGAATTTACAACAACCGAATGCCAATGATGCTACCAGAACCGCCAACCGTTCTCGGAGTGTAGTGCCCATGAGCGGGCTTTGTACCCGCTGTGTCGATGGCTGCCGCGGAAACTGTGAGGTTTTCAAGGCAACCTTCCGTGGCAGGGAATTGATTTATCCTGGGCCTTTCGGAGAAGTCACTGCCGGAGGGGACAAGGATTATCCCATCGATTATTCACATCTTAATATACAAGGATATGCCTTGGGCGCCGAAGGATTACCCTCCGGCGTAATTGGAGGCCCTGATACTGCAACATTCCCATCAGTCAGTACAGAAACGGAGTACGGATGGGATATTAAAGTAAAGATGAAAGTCCCCATATTTACCGGGGCATTGGGTTCCACTGAAATCGCAAGGAAGAACTGGAAACATTTTGCAGTAGGTGCAGCTATAAGTGGGGTTACTCTTGTATGCGGGGAAAATGTTTGCGGTATTGATCCAAAGCTTGAACTTGACTCCAAGGGCAAGATTACAAAAGCCCCGGATATGGACAGGAGGATCGAGACTTACAGGAGATATCACCAGGGTTATGGAGAGATTCTGGTTCAAATGAACGTTGAGGACACCAGACTCGGTGTTGCCGAGTACGTAATCAAAAAATACGGCCTTAACACAATTGAACTCAAGTGGGGACAGGGTGCCAAGTGTATCGGAGGAGAGATAAAGGTGAACAGCCTAAAGCGGGCTCAAGAACTCCAGAAACGGGGCTATATTGTTACTCCTGATCCTTCAAACCCCATAAACCAGGCTTCCTTTAAGAATGGTGCAATTTCAGAGTTCGAGAGACACAGTAGACTCGGATTTATCGATGAGGAAGGCTTTTATGCGGAAGTACAGCGTTTAAGAGATTTGGGATTCAAACGCATCACCTTGAAGACAGGAGCCTACGGCCTGAGAGAACTTGCAATGGCTGTCAAATGGTCATCAAAGGCAAAGATAGATCTCCTTACTATTGACGGTGCCCCAGGGGGTACTGGTATGAGCCCCTGGCGCATGATGGAAGAGTGGGGCATGCCAAGCCTTTATATTCATGCAGCAACCTATGAATTCTGCAAAAAATTGGCAGATAGAGGTGAGAGACCACCAGACGTTGCCTTTGCTGGAGGGTTCAGCAGTGAAGATGGAGTCTTCAAGGCTCTTGCCCTTGGCGCACCGTATTGCAAAGCGGTCTGCATGGGGAGAGCCTTGATGATCCCTGGTATGGTCGGTAAAAATATTGCGGATTGGATTGAGGAAAGAAATCTTCCGAAAACAGTAAGTGAATTTGGTTCAACCCCTGAGGAAATCTTCGTTTGTTACGAAGAGGTTTCTGATCAAGTGGGTAAAAAAGAAATGAAGAACATTCCATTGGGCGCCTTGGGAATATACAGTTATGGACAGAAGATAATGATAGGTTTGCAGCAATTGATGGCCGGCGCCCGTTGCTTCAATGTGTCTTCTATCAAACGAACGGATCTGATGTCATTAACAGAGGAATGCGCTAAGGTTACCGGGATACCATATCTGATGGATGCCTACAGGGAGGAGGCTGAGGCAATTCTAGCCGGATAAGTTAATATCAAAATACATCTGAAATTGGGGGCTGTATTCCACTTTTTTAGGTGGATAGCCCCTTTTTTATTCATCAAGGCTTAAAATTTGAGCAGATCAAAGAGATTGAGTAAAAGGATTATTTTTTGATGGATACTAGTTGGGAAATAATTTGGTAATAAATGGAATTTTTTTTCCACTTTTTCTCCATAATTTTCACAGTATCGTAAATCTTTTAATTTCATCAGATCTAAGGATCTTCAAAAGCCTTAAAAAATCAATTGTAAAATCAATTAATTAGCAGTGAATTATTAATGAATTTGGAATGTTTTCAATATTTGGCACAATACGTGCTGTAAAACTATATAAATATTACTATCTACCGTTGAAACAGGATCTTCCTTATCCCTAATCGAGGATTAAAGCGATTTCTGTAAAAGAGGCTGTAAAGATACTGCCGATGTGGAGGTTGAAAATGGAAGAAGTAGTCACTGTGAATATAGCAATCCTTAAGATGTTCCGCTCCCTTTCAATTGCTTTATTCATAATTGTTGCATATACCCTCCTTCCCAGTGAATCGAATAAGAGCAATGCTCATTTAAACGAAAAGCAGCGGGGCTTCACTAGGAATACTTTACCAACATGCTGGATGAACGGCAAATCTACCCTTGTAAAAAACATGCAGTTACCGCTTATCAGGGAGGCTTGCCAGGCCGACTCATTGATTCTCGAGTTGTGCCATTGTAGAGTACCATTGAGTGAGACCGAAGGTCATCCAGCAGTCTATTCCCATGGCGTGCCTCAAAGGGGACACGCCTCGGGAATAATAAAAAAGCACTCTTCTACCCGCTCACACCCCAGCTCTATATTCCTTCATGTAAAAAAAGCAGAGCAATCTTTTCACACGATTATTATGCAGGCCTCCATTCGACACAATGTTGATCCAGCACTTGTAAAAGCCGTCATATTAGCGGAGTCGAGCTTTAACCCAAATGCCATTTCATACAAAGGTGCTGAAGGCCTCATGCAACTCATGCCTAAAACTGCCAGAGGCTTGGGCGTGCATGACAGCTTCAATCCAGAGCACAATATCAAAGGCGGGGTTAAGTATTTAAAACGGCTTTTAGATCGGTTTAACGGGGATATAAAACTGGCATTGGCCGCATACAATGCTGGAACTGGGAAAGTCTTAAAATATAACGGCGTTCCGCCCTATAATCAAACGAAGAAGTATATAAAAAGGGTTTTCTTTTATTATGAATATTACAAAGCGGAAATGGCCAAAGCCAAAGAGACAACAAATGCTTAATAGGCAACCTCCTTCACTTATAAACCATGTAGCCTTAGACATGCCACACAATTCTCCTAATGCGGAGAACAGAGCTGAAACAGAATAAAGTCTTCGGCCATCTATAGAAATATCCCAGCCTATAATGATATAGTCCTCTCATGGAGCGACCTTTTCTTTACACTGGCGACCAGCCGTCCTAGGGCCATCATATGTATCCCCTTATCGATGAAAGCATAGGCCCCAAGGCAATCAAGAAGAGTTCTTCTATTTCCCTGTATAGATTTTTTGTCAGAAAAAAACAGTATCAATGCGATCCTATACTTATCTGGGCATTCCACAATCTGAAAATCTTATCCGTTATTATTGCCTTCTTCTTAATCATTTCCTGCTTTGAATTACAACTCACTATTCCTGCACCTGCGCCCCTGTGGCCATCACCAATATTAAGAGTTCTCATTATCTCTCCTATATTTATATCAAATTGAGTAGTGTCATGTTTTAAGCTGAGAGACATAGAGAAACTGAGGTCTGTCGTCTTTGTCCCTCTTTCAAAGAGGTTTACTATCTGTAATACTGCGGATGAATTAGGGAATAGAAGGTATGCGAGATTCTTAATTAGTACTGGTCTTCTATTATAGTCTGTGAGGTCAAGCAAAACAATCTTACTGTTACCTTCCATTGAAATACAGTTGGAACTGTCCCTAATAATCTTTAACATTCCCTCTTCATCTTTTTTGTATCTATTGAACCTCTCTTTTACCATCTGCAGGTTTGCAACCTCTTCAATGGAGTTATCTTTCAAAAGATAGAGTAACTCCCTCATATAGGATTCCCTCTTTTGCCTCGACTGCTCCTTTATTTTTAGAGTACTATCGATTATCTTTCCCGGTGTTTCCATCCTCCATTCCTCGATTGAACTGTAACCAAAACTATCAATAATATCAGCTTCTTCTACGGTGTCTTGAATGAATTCAGGGAGGTTCGTTCGTTCTGAAAAATACTCATACACTACCCTTGCACAGCTTTTTAATGGAGCGAATCTGCCGTTAATATCTGCGGGGGCAATTTTTCTAAATTCCAGATCCTGTAGATTTCCCTCATGATGATCAAACCATAATGCACATTCTAAAGGATAAGGAAGGTCACATACGATATCATTTTCTGATATTGAAACAATAGATCTAATGATAGCCGAAGGTCCAGCAAAAATTATCTTTCTTACTCCAAGGGCAACCGAGCATATTGCACCAGATATAATACCGTCAAAATCATCATGGATGATTATCTTCTCATACATTAAACTCTTACCTCATGAATTCTGCTTAAAGGTTTTAGGGCAATAGCCCGTTGATTTCTTGCTCCTTTATGAAGGAGATGACCTCAGGGATCCCTCTTTGACAGTGCCCCTACTGGGCAGGTTTCCACACATTTCAAACAGTGGTTGCATCTGTAATCAGCAAGTGGTCTGTCCTGAAAGGTCGCTACCCTTGTCATAAATCCCCTAAAGTTAAAGTCGAAAACCTCTTGTTTTAAAACCTCATTACAAATATAAACACATTTTCCACAAAGAACACACAGGTTGGGGTTATAAATAAATGAAGGATGGCTATTATCTACCGGCAAGTCTGGCAAAATCTGTGAAAGCCTCTTCGGTTTGAGTTTGAAACCCATCTTTTGGGCTATCTCTTGAAGGGCACAATTCTTATTCGCAGGGCAATCCTTGCATATAATGGGATGCCTCGACATAATCATCTCGAATCCCATTCGTACAAGACGTAATACGGGTTGAGTCTTTGTATTCACTATCATCCCATCGCTTACTTCCTCGGTGCAGCTTGTAACAGGTTCATCTCTTCCCTCTATCTGCACAAAGCAGAGTCTGCAGGCGCCAAAAGGCAAAGGCCTCTGTTCAATCGCACAAAGGTGAGGGATAAAGATATCGTTTTCTAATGCAGCCCAAAGGATCTTTTTTCCTTTTGCAGTTTCGATCTGTTTTCCGTTGATGGTTAGAGATACTGTGTCCACATCCATTTCTCATCTATATAATTAGAGTTCATATACCATTCTCTTTTGGTTGCTTTTCTTCGTCAGGTTTTGATTCGGGAAGTTCAGACACAGGGGAAACCTTTATAACCGCATCATACTGTGGGGGGCAGGCATCTAAACAGTTTTCACATTTAACACACTTTTCTTGATCAATCGCCTTCAGGCGGTCTCTTCTGGTATAAATCGCCTCTGTTGGACAGCTCCCAACGCATGCATCACAAGCCCGCTGGCACTTTTCAGGTATAATATAGTATGCAATCAGGTCTTTACACTCAAGCGAAGGACACCTTTTCTCCAAAATATGGGCTTCATACTCGTCTTTAAGATACAAAAGGGTGGTCAAAACTGGATTCGGTGCGGTTCTTCCTAAGTTACAAAGTGATCCCTGTTTAATGGTTTCGGCCAATTCCTGTAGCATTTCAAGGTCATCCAATGTGCCTGTTCCTTTGGTAATTTTTGTAAGGATATCGAACAGGTGTTTTGTCCCAACCCTGCAAAATGTACACTTGCCACAGGATTCCTTCTGGGTAAACTCCAAGAAGTAGCGTGCAGTTTCAACAGCGCAGTTGTCTTCATCGAGTATCACCATTCCACCTGAACCCATAATCGCCCCTGTATCGAATATGGTATCAAAGCATATCGGCGTATCTAGGAAGGCTTCAGGAAGGCAACCCCCCGACGGACCTCCGATCTGAACCGCCTTGAACTTCTTTTGAATCGCAATCGGCTTTTCTCCTGGGATATTAGAGGCCTTTATCAAAGAAGGGACCCCTCCTCCGAGATCGAATATGACTTCTCTCAGCGTTGTTCCAAATGGTACTTCAACTAAACCTGCATTTCGTATCTTTCCTGCCAGGGCAAATAAGGCAGTTCCTTTGCATCTATCTGTGCCCAGAGAAGCAAAATTTTCAATGCCTTTGATCAGTATCTTTGGAATGAAAGCACAAGTCTTGACATTATTGATCAGTGTAGGTTTTCCCCAAAGGCCTCTTTTTGCCGGATATGGAGGCCTTGGAGCCGGCATTCCCCTTTTGCCTTCTATGGACGCAATCATAGCCGTTTCTTCTCCACAAACGAATGCACCTGCACCTTGATTTATAATGATCTCAAATTTGATCCCACTCCCAAGGATATTTTCCCCCAAAAGTCCCAACTCTCTGGCCTGGTGAACTGCTCTTTTTATGATGGATACTGCAAGAGGGTACTCCTTTCGTATATAAATATATCCAGACTCAGCTCCAATAGTAACTCCTGCGATAATCATTCCTTCTATAACCGCATGCGGATCACTTTCCAAGATTGTCCTGTCCATAAATGCACCGGGATCTCCTTCGTCGGCATTGCATATCACATACTTCGGAGATTGAGTGTTCTCTCGACACATCTCCCACTTTCTCCAGGTATAGAAACCAGCCCCTCCCAGTCCCCTTAGCCCTGAGCTTTTTATATCATCTACTACCTTTGAGGCTTCTTTTTCCAATGCATACGCCAAGCCCTCATATCCTCCCAATGCAATGTAATGGTTAATATTCTCAGGATCTATTCTCCCACAATTTTCAAGGAGCACCCTCTTCTCCATGCCCCATCTAGGAGTCTCAAAGACAGTAGGGATTATATCGTTATCTTCCATAGCACCCAATGCCCATTCCAAGGCTGGATCTTCCTCATTGAAAAATCTCTTAATCAGATTTTGGGCCCTGTTGGATGTAAGATAACCATACAAAATAGGAGGCCATCCAGGCTTTGATACCACAGCCATGGGCTCAGCGTAACAGTGGCCATGACATCCCACATGAAACATCTTGGCTTTTATGTCGAGGTTTTTGAGAGCTTCCTCAAAGGCATGAAATACCTCCATAGACCCAGCTGATCTTCCACATGTAGCTGTCCCTACATAAATCGCGCCATAAGCTGTGCAGTCTGTAACTGTATGGTTTTCAAGGGCTCCTGACCTAATAGATGCAAGCCTATCCCTGATCGTTTTCTCCATAGTTCTTTTCTTTCTTTTCCTGCCTATATACTGTATCAGAAATCTCTTTTTCTTTCATCTTTGCCTCTCTGGCCAAGTTGTACTGCAAGAGGAACCCATCCACCTTCGTAGGGTCCATTTTGCCACGTACTTCTTTGTTAATAAGTACAACAGGGGCCATAACACAGCACCCAACACAATTCACCCTCTCTATACTGAATTCTCTGTCTTCGCTTACCTCTCCTTCTTTGATACCCAGACGTCTTTCCCATGACTCCAAGACAATACTGCCACGTTTTACATGGCATGCGGTGCCCATGCAAACTTCAATATGGTTCTTTCCTGGTGGAATAAAACGAAACTGGTTGTAAAATGTGGCCACACCATAAACAGATGACTCTGAGATATTCAAATGTCTCGACACCTCAATCATGCCATGTTTGGGAAGATACCCGAGTTCGTCTTGAACTGCCAGAAGAATGGCAATCAGGTTTTTCTCTCCAGCCCAATTTTCTATAATATCCCGAACTTTTTTCGTCTCCAGTTCACAATCCAGATCATCTCTATGACTCATACAAGACCTCTATTCATCCTATCCATTTCAAATCGAAGTCTCATCTTTGTGGATTCCCAAAGGGCAAGTAAAGGGAGATCAATTCTTGTCTTGGGTCAGCTATATGCAGATAAGGCTATTTTAGTTTGTATCAGTTTATCTTTACGAAATAAAAGACAGTAAATAAGAAGCGGCGGTCAAGTTTTAGTAAGTGTAGTTGTCTGAGCATTCATGTGAGTTAAAAGAGAGCAGGGAAAAAATGCAAGTTTTACACAGATTAAAATTTGATTGCCGCTTCTTACAACTCTTTTAAAAAAATAAGCTGTTACTTTATCTTAAATCTATTGATAATATAAGATAAAAAAAGTTTAAAATCAAGGGGAAAAAGCCCTGTAGCGTTCTACGAAGCTGTCTATATTGGCCTCAATAATTCCCTCTGCTTTACGTAATTCATCGGTTGAGTGAAATTCTGAAGCTAGGCTCACCAGAATCTTATCAAAGAGCGAACCGTTAACACCCAGTTCTTTCTGATACTCTAATTTTGCAATATGGTATTCTGCATATGAGAAATAGTATTTACCAAAACGTCTGCTCTCGCTTTTAAACTCCCAGTCCTGCTTCAATAGAAAATAATCGGACAATACGGATCTTAGCTCAGGTCTTTTTATAATTTCAGGTTTTACTGTTTCACCGATGATATTACTTATAATCTTGAAATACTCCTTTACAAAGTCTATATCAGTAATGACAAGGCCGTATATATACCACTCATCCGTTCCATAGATTACTGCTTTTTTTTCTTCAAGTGTAAGATAAGTGTAACTTGGACACTCATGAGAAGCGCATAACTCTTTACCGTAAAAGGAGTTATCCCTGAGGTCCTTCCCATTGTTCAAAAGAGGATGCAAAAGGCATCCAACCCTTTTTCGCTTTTCATCAACAAATCCAAGAAATTCGCAATTATAGATGGTCTCAAAGAGCTTTGGTTGAGGAGATAATCCCGATGTCTCTGCCCTATACAGATTTAACGATTCTGGATTAATCTCTATTGACTCGAATACGTCCGTCCTTTTATGGAGTAAAGGCTCCAATATGTCCCTGGCATGATCATACCAGTTGTAAAGCCCACAGCATGCCCCACATGATTTCTGTTTGTCAGGCTGGCAAAGATGAATTGAATCCATGTTTATACAGTATCTTTAACAAATGGATTAAACTCCTTCTCATTTCCAACTGTAGAAGTAGGAGAATATCCATAGTTGTGTCCTGGCAATATTATCGTATCATCAGGAAAGGTAAGAATCTTTGTTTGGATCGAGTGAAGAAGAAGTGGCCAGGAGCTTCCTGGGATATCTGTCCTTCCAACTCCTCCTACGAAAAGGGTATCTCCAGTAAAGAGATGGCCATTTAAATGAAGGGTAATCCCCCCTGGAGAATGCCCGGGAGTGAGGATCACATTGAGACTCAGGTTCCCAATATTAATGCTATCCCCTTCTCTTACAGTAATATCTGCTGGGGGGGATATTACACCACCAAACATAGAGGCAAGAAAACTCGGTTGCTCGATAAGGAGGTCCTTTTCGTCCTCGTGTATTATTATCTTTGCTCCTGTCTTTGCGGCCATATCAGCATTACCCATACTGTGATCTATGTGTGAATGGGTATTTACAATATACTTTATGTTTATTCCATTTTCATTACTTATAGAGATGATCCGATCAAAGTCATCAGCAGGATCGATTACCAGACCTTCTTTCGTGTCTTTGCATCCTATAATATAGGCAAATACTGCTAGGTTGCCAACCTCTAATTGCTTTAAAAACATGACGGGCTCCTTTGATAGTTACGCTATATAATGAATAATAGCTATTGACTTAACTCAGCAAAGGCGGTCAAATTATAATGCGTGCAACTTATCTGAGGTGTAGTAAGTGTTAAGAAAGAATAGGGGATTGTTTTTTGTTGAGAGTCCTAAAAAAATACATTTATGACTGCCTAATGCAAATGATGAATACTGTTCTTTCTTTATGCTCAATCACTAGCGATTTTGCACGGTTTATAATGTGATTGCCTTTGCTGTAACCTATTTTTTTGCTGAAGGAAGTCAATAACCAAATAATAAATTTTGTGCTATGAAATAGAAAAAGCTATCTGCAAGCTTCAACGATAATCAGATTGTAATGCGTGTATTGTCTGAGCTTCTAAGTGAGTTAAAAAGAAGAAGGTAAACTGTTAAGATTTATCAAAAACACTTTGACAAGACGAATTGTGATTTGGATATTAGCATGTCAACATGTAACATGAATAATCGCTCCGACCTTTTTCCCCTCTTCAGTAAGTTTGTTGAACTGTATTATCGCTTCCTTTGAAGGGAGGGAGACCATCTCGATCTTGTTTTTGTCTATGAAGCTCAAGGCCTCTTTTGTGAGTTTCGCAACCCCGCTGGTGCCTGTCCCAATCACCATCGACGACGCACCTTCATTAACGATCTGTGAAACCTCCTCTTCTTTAATCGAATGCCCTCCAAACATCCAAAATCCGCCGTTTCTTCTCTTTACCGTCCCATCCGGTGACAAAGTAACATCATGTCTGAATTTTTTACCGTTAATAACGATTGAGCCAAAACGTAAGCTATCTACATTGACCATACTTGCTTCCTCCTTTCATAGAGAAGCTTTTTTATGAATCTCTTTTAAACCCTCAATCAAGACCAGCCTTCCAAGCGGAAGGACATCACACGGAAGGGAATCGATGAACAACCTGTTCTCGCACAACCCTCCGCTTAAATACATTCTTTTTGGTTTGCCGGTAAAGTAGTATACATTTATTGCGACCCCTTTTACAAATCTGGCAATCGCCTCTCTTTCGTTCCCGGTTTTTATGATCTCATCAAATATCCTCGATATACCGATGAGTCCGCACGTTACTGGATAAACGTTCTCAATGGGTTCCAATTCATTTAAGTCAAGTCCATAGTACATCTCTAAAAGCTCAATGGCAAATCCCTGTGACGCACCGCATTCCTGATTCCAACCGGTTTCCACAAACCGATTGTCATTATAGATGACATACTTAATATCCCTGCTTCCAACATCGACCAAGAGGAAATCCTTCTCATCGATTAACCTAAGACCACCTTCACAAAGTGCAATCAGTTCATTTATAGACCTCCTTGATCTTATCGACGCATTATGTCCACAGGCAATATCTACCATTATATCTCTCGGCACATCTTTTGTCCTGAGTATCCTTACTGATGAATCCACGATCTTGGTCCATGTACTCCCAAAATCGGCAAATACCGTCATCTTACAGCACCCCTAAGATAGAGAAAGGCCTCTATTTTTGCCTTAACAGATGCAGTCAAAACTCCATCGCAATCCACATAAAGCCCTCTATAAACCCTTGCAAGGTTTTTGGCAAGAAGATTTTTTGAACAGAATGTCTGTGCATAGAAAACCGTTGGAATATCCTCCCTTACATAGCATTCGAGTTCAAGGTCGTCTGGAGTTCCGTTTTCAAAACATCGAGTCCAACCGAGTATCATTGTTCCATCAGGAAAAAGGTCAAAGATTCTCGAATCCCAGCATGGTACAGACCAGAATCCTGCCTTTGGATGAATTTCTCTCTCCAGCTTAAATTCTCTGTTTTCGACGATATTATTCAGGATCAATTCGAATTTTCTTTTCAAAGGCAGACCGGAATCACAGATTACAGTCCCACGGCCTCTTCTATTGTGATTTCTCGTCTCTATAATATCAAGATCGAAGTGCTCTTTCAAGATTCGACTGAGAAACCTCCCAGCATCACACTTTCCTTCACCAACATCAAAGATTATCTTTTGGGGCCTTATGGCCAAAGCATTGTTAAAAATCCTCTTTATCACAGAACATGAAATCTTTGGAAGATAGAGATCCGATTTCTCTTCAACCTGCCCAAGATCGTTATCAAGGTCTACTAACTGTGCATATTCGTATTCCCTCATTATATCATAGGGAGGACACCCCACAAAACCAACCTTCAAAGCCCTATCCCCCACCTACACCTCCACCCTCATCAAATCCTGCGCAATAATTATCTCCTTTTGGTAAGCCTTCCTGGCTTGATCTAGAATGTTATATAGATCGCATATGGGATAGATGTGTGTAAGTACAAGTCTCTTTGCATCCGCCTCATTCGCAATTCGCCCTGCCAATGAAGGAGTAAGATGGCCGTTGACCTTCAATTCATCTGGGAATGAACATTCAAGAACCAAAAGATCACTTTCCTTTGCAAGTGCTACAATATTGTCACAATAGTCCGTATCTCCTGAATAAACAATGCTCCTTCCCCCATATTCCAACCGATAACCAACACAGTTTACATCTTGGTGGTAAAGAGGCCTTGACATAACACGTATTCCGTTGAATTTCACCTGAGATTTGTTGACCTCTTTGATATTCACAGAAAAAGGAGTCTGTTTTAAAGTGGGAAAGAGCCTTTCCATATTTTCATAGAAGTTTCTTATACCGACCGGGCCCGTAATATTGAGGTCGTTCTTTCGAATTGGATAATCGTATTTATTCGCAAAGATAATCTCTGATAGATCATTAATATGATCCGGATGGTCTACATGGGTATAAAATACATGATCGATCCGATGGTAGTCGATACCAACTTTTGGGAGCTGGTAAGTCGTTCCACTGCCGCTATCAAAGAGAACCGGCCTGTTCTTTACCTGTATACACAAACCAGGTGCCGACCTCTTTGACGTGGGTACCCCGACTCCAGATCCTAGTATAATGAGCTGCATTGAAACCACCCTGCGTTTTAAAAAACGTAACAAATTGAATCAGCGAGCAAGAAGCGAAACTGTTATAAAAAAAACGAACCAACATGAGATAACCCCATGGGGGTTCGCCCTTCGTTTCATCAATTCATATTGAAACTTACCCTATACAAGCAGTATCGAACGAGGAAAAGCCAATATTGCAAAAGTCATAGAGAACCCAATATAATCCACTATTTATTTATATTTGATTCAGATTAAAATAATCCTTGATCTTTCCGAGGACTATTTTGGGGATATCCTCCTTCTTATTCACACTGTAAACTGAGATATTTGGCATCTCTTTGACTGCCCCTTTGAACTTCTTTGTAAATCTATTATCATGACCAATATAGACGGCCGTTATCCTATTGTCTATATCTGCAAGATAATCGATTACTTTCTTCAGGTTTGTGATTTGCATATCCGTTATTATAAAGATGTCAGTCTTTGATCTCTTCCTGAGATACTCCAAATCTTTAAGTCTTAGATTTGTACCTCCACCAAAGTATCTGCAAATAGTGCGGTATATATCTTTTCTATTGGTAGTGAAATCAATAAGCTCCTTTCCTCCGGCTTTTGCATCACTAAAATTATACACTGCCACCTTGGACTGTGATCTTAGATATGCATCTGAAGCACACCCCGCTCCCAAGACTGCATAGGATAAATTAACCGTTGGGTTAACCATACTCCCGGAAGAATCGATCACGATAATACAATCCGGCGTCCCCTCTATTTCGCCAAAGACCTCCCCCTCTCTTTTATTCCAGATTTGTGTTATCCCAGGTATTATCTTCCCAAAACTCGTCCAAACATCAATATCCTCAAAGGGCTTTCCAACCTCCCATGGAGAATGAGAATATGGATGTAAAAAACCGCTTTTTTCCATTGGAATCATCTTTATGGGAATGCTATAGTTCTCTGCCAGTTTCATATAGAAAAGCAGATCCGAATCAATGGGTTCTCCTTTTCCTCTGCCCATCCCAGATGTACTTCCTACTCCCAATTCCTTCAATTCATCCTCAAAATCTGAGATTATTTCCTTAAATTCTTCAATGCTGCTTGTCTGGCCAGCAAAATCTCTCAGGCCAGATTCAATCTCTTCTCCTGAATAGTTTGAAAGGCCATGCTCCCCCATCATATTCTGCAGATTGTTACCGGACTCTTTTTCCTGCTTTTCAACCTCTAAAAGAGGTAAAATGATTCTTGAGAAACTCTTTATGCTCTTTTTCCATCTCATCTTATCCAGATATGGAATCCTGGACAGACTATTGGCAATGTCGTCATAGCCTGAAATATTCAGATCGACCCCCCAAATCTTTTGATACAAAGAAGAAATTGCCAAATCTATTTTTCTATTGCCTATAGTGGAATCCCAATGATCGATATACTTATAGAGTTCTGGTATTTTTGTCTGTTTTTCTTTAATACAGTAAGTATT
This sequence comes from Thermodesulfobacteriota bacterium, assembly GCA_034189035.1. Lineage (GTDB taxonomy): Bacteria > Desulfobacterota > UBA8473 > UBA8473 > UBA8473 > JAUXFK01. The sequence continues at coordinate 3,258 of JAXHVA010000087.1, read as the reverse complement.
TGCTACGACATCCATAAAATAACCGGTTGCAGATTTAACCATATTTGAATCTTGTATTACCTTTTTTACTTCGGAATGGAGGGCTATATGTGTGTTGAAATCCCATGGACAATAGGTATAATGAGTTGTCCCATGATCTAAAAGGGATTCAACTACATCCTCTTTAGGCATTACTTGACTCAGCTTCTCACAGATCGATGGGTTTATTATAATCTGTTTTTCTTTCATCTCAATAGCAACCGCCTCTTCACTCTCCATAATCTTTGGGGCGAGTATTTGTGGAAAGAGGTGTTTCTTCTTGATTTTCGGCCAAATTTTATCGATTAAAATGCTGAGTGAATCTGTTGCCCCTGGATTCATATTGCTCACTTCGCTTTCTTTGATCTCAAACAGAATTTCTCATTTGCAGGCGGACTCTAAATAAGATTATCATGGATTACTATCTAGCGAAGAGAAGTTTTTGTATAAAGGATGAATAGGCTTCCCCATTTCGTAAATCCTGCCATTTATCATCTTTCCCATGCTTCTAATCCTCCCATCTACCCAGATTTCACCATCCATCATCCACTCCGCAGTATGATAACCAGCATACTTTTCGATCGTTATCTTGCCCCTCCTCATACCTGAACCTGCCCAATCTCCAACACTCCCCTTTATAATGAGTTCCCCTCCTTCCAGTCTCGCTCCTGCGAAATTCCCTATGTTACCATATACAATCAACTTCTTTTCAGCTGGGAGTCTATAACCGATAAGGTGTATCTTTCGATGGACCTCAGAGAGGTTAAGGGTAATCTCATCTTCTTTAGCATAGTTACACAAAGCAGATATATAGATACCTGATGGCCCAGTAATGAGATAAGGCAACTTCTCATTCAAGTCTAACTCATAACAAAACTCCTCAATATCCTCAGCGTTGTAATTCATATCTGCTATGACTCCCTCAGCCCTGGAATAGGCCTCTGCCAATCTGTTACGCTCTACAACCCATATGAGGCTCTTTACCTCTTCTTCCACTACCTTCTCATAACCAGCGATAATCTGATCCATAACCTTGTCTTTTGACTCTATTATTCTATCTAGAGGAATGTTTCTCCTGAGGGGTTGATAGTCTTTAAATATCTCAAAAGGGTTCTTCACTGACCTCTCCATTTTGCTTCATCTTTTTTAATCGAATTGTATCCTTTTTAATCTCAGCATAGACAGGATGATCTCCTTCAACCGGCTCCAAATCTTCCCCATTAAGAATTCTATAACCCACAGCAAACGCATGCTTTATATCTTCCTTCTGTTCATAGTACCTGTGGAAAACCTCATTTATTGCCTCTTGAGCTAGATAAATCTGGAGAGGATCATTCCTTCTGTTCTTTTCCCTCTTTACAATGAAATCATCTTTCCATTGAACTCTATGCGCAATTGTATATGGGATAACTGTTCTTACCTCTTCTAAGCCTACATCACTTCTCCCAAATAACCAGGCAATGGATTGGGCATAGGTTTTAATGCTTGAAGGGAGCCTATTGGATGCGCAGTTCCTCACTTCATGACACAGGTAACCGGTATAATGACACCCCTCATCACAAACTTCATGAGAACGTTTTTGTCCATATTTAAAACAAAAAGACAGCTCCGCCAAGAACATTATTGTGAAAGCACTAGCATCCATATCAAAATCCAAACGATCTATCTCTGATTCTATCTTTCTTCTCTCATTATAATGGATCGTGTCGATCCCGAATTCTTTTTTGAGATAGACACCAAACTGTTCACAGATTTCTTCAATCTGAGGAAGCTTCTTTTCGTAGGATATCTTACTCCTTAAAACCCTTTCCAATTTCTTTTCATACAAAGGGTTTCTCAGTATATTTTCTTTATTGTTATCTGCTATCATGAAGGATAAGTTTGAACCAGGATGTTTTGATTCCACTACGATATCGAACCTATCCAACAAGGGTGTAATAATGGTATTTGTTCCTCTGTCTTGATAATTGGCTGTTGCATAGAGACAGTATTCTTTATTTATCAATATCTCATTGAGATACTCCCAATTCCCTCTATCGATTCCATCGAGGATCATACTCTGTTTTGTTTCAGGGAGTCGATTTATTTCATCCACAATCTTCACCGGCAGTTGTGAAAAGTTACTCCAGACCACTTCTTCAATACCTCGGTTGAGCTTTCCGAGATCAGGTCTGCCAACAATCTTCTCCTCGGTTTGCTCAGGGTGACCAGACACCTCACTACTCCATATAATTGCCAGTGGACACCTATACAATAAAGAACCCGCATACTCTGCTGAAGTCGTCTTTCCAAGCCCAGGTTCTCCTAGTATTAATTCTTTTCCTCTGTTTAACCCTGTAAGTAAGGTTAAAAGCACTGTAGAATTTAACTTTTCTCCTCTTATTTCAAAATCAGGACGATTTAAGTATAGATTTTCATCAATAAAATCGTATAGTTCTCTTATTTTTTTCTGAGATTCCATTTTTACTTGTCTAATATGCCCGCCTTTCATCTTACTTATTGTCCATTCATAAATGGCCCTTTTGACCTCTCTCCGTGTCAGACTCAGATTTTAATCCTCGAAATATGTTGATATTTTCCTGCGGTTAAAATCTTCGCCTTCATTTATCATGAAAAAAACTACTCAGTTCTGGATGAACACTATTTAACAACCCTTAACTGTCCTCCTTTTTTCTTTTCTTCCTTTGTTTTCTTTTTTCCTTGAGCAGCCATCGCATTTTGATTGAACAGAGCATTTTTTGTGATTACAGAATTTATAATAAAATAAACAATAACCGCCTTTTCCCATTCTTTGCTTGTATCAAAATTACTTATTCTCTCATGGTATTTGGTCCGCAGGCTTCTCAGGGAAGCCTCATCAAAAGCAAGCACTTGTTCTGCTATCTTGTTCAAAACATTTTCGATCATCTGCTCTTCCTCCGCACTTAGAGTATACCCAAAACGTATAGATGGATCATTGAGATTTTTTTCTTGCCTTCGACGGATTCCTCCTTTTAACTCGTGTCCATCCATTAATGGCCCTTTTGTCCTCCTTCTGTGTCAGCCTGATTTTAAAAGTTGAGAAAATAAATTTCTTAAAATTAAATAGATATGTCTTTCGAAAGAGTTCTTAGCAACACAGATTGTTCTTTGAAATAATTTCATATTTCCCGAATCGTGGGTGGTATGGCAACCCCAACACCTTGAAAGACCTTGCCACAGATACCCTTACATTCAGTTCTGATCGCTAGACATTTGCCC